>NZ_JBFBBN010000041.1:9099-98420 GCF_040682715.1 Amycolatopsis sp. NPDC051128
TCACACCCCTTGTCTGTTATTCTCTATTTGTCTCAATATCTCCCCAAAACGGCCCCACCCACGGCTGTGGGCGAGCGTCTGAAACCGGGCCAATCGGGCCAATCGGGCAGCTTGACAGCTTGCTGCCGCAGCTAACTGCCCGGCCTTGACCCAACGCCGCCTACTTCGTTCACGGGCAGCTCGTGAACGGCCGGACGCTGCGCCACATGACGGTCGATCGGCCGCGCTCACTCGGCTGATGGGAGACGTCACTCCTACGAGCGCGCGGCCATTCTGCCGTTGTGTGTTGGTCCGTGACGATCTGGCCATATCTGGCTTCGTGAAGCTGCCTGGAAGTGCGAGCCGAGATCCGCGCTGACCGATCGAGGATGTCACTCCTTTGAGGACGGGGCACAATCCTGCGTTTGCCCACAGTGGATGGTGCGGTGACGATGGGGCTGACTCAGGGGAGTTGGTGCTGATGGCGGTGACGGTGAGGGCGACCCCGTACGGTGCTGCCGCGTATCGGGTGCTGGCCGAGGTGGTGGCCGTCGCCAAGGCCGGCGATCCTTTGGCGACGGTGACGCTGGTCGTACCGGGCGAGTGGGTGGGTGTCGCCGCGCGGCGTTCGCTGGCCAGGGGAATGGGGACTGGCCCTCCCGGCGTGGCCGCGTTGCGGGTGGTGACTCTGCGTCGGCTGGCTGAAACCCTTGTGGGTGACCGGTTCGCCCGATGTGGTCGCCGCCCGCTCACCGGGCTGGTGCTGGCCGCGGCGGTCCGCTGGGCGCTCGCGTCCGATGCGGGAATCTTCGCTCCGGTGGCTGATCACATCGGGACGGTCCGGGCCATTGCCCGCGCGCACCGTCTGCTGCGCGCTCTTCCGGACACGCTGCTCGACGAAATCTCCGCCGGGAACGAGGTGACCGCCGAGACGGTTCGGGTGCACCGCGTCCTGGAAGAGCGGTGCGCGTCAGCGTTCTTCGACGAGGTGGACCTGCTCGAAGCGGCGGCCGGGATCGTGGGAGAGGGCGGTGTGTCCGGGACGGTGGTGGCGTTCCTGCCGCAGGACCTTGATGCGCCCGAGACGGCGTTGCTCTCGGCCGTTGGTCGTGTCACGACCGTGCATGTGGTGGTCGGCCTGACCGGTGAGAGGGCGGCGGACGAGGGCCCGCGTGCCGTGTGCGGGGCGTTGGGTGTCGACGCCGGTGCGGTTGTGGCCCGGCTGGTGGGTGACGTGGTCTTGCACGCCTCGGACCCGGATGACGAGGTGCGGTGCGTGGTGCGCCGGGTGGTGGCGGAACTGGTGGGTCGGCCTGGGCACCGCATCGCGGTGTTGTACGGGTCGGCTGACCCCTACGCCCGGCTGTTGCACGAGCACCTCGGCCGCGCGGGGGTCGAGCTGTGTGGCAGGGGAGTGCGGCCGGCCTCCGAGGGACGTGTCGGGCGGTCCGTTCTACGGTTGCTCTCTCTGTCGCGTAACGACTTCAGCCGCGGTGACGTCCTCGCGTTCATCGCTGACGCGCCGCTCCGTCACGCCGGTGGCAGAGCACCGGGCTCGGCGTGGGAGAGGGTGTCGCGTGCCGCGGGGGTGGTTCGCGGCGGCGACTGGGCGAGGCTGGAGGATTACGCCGCCCACCGCGACACGTGGATCGCCGACCACGCCGAGGCGGAGACGTGGCGGGTGGACCGCGCGCGGCGTGAGGCCGATACCGCCCGAGAACTACACACATTCGTCACGAGCGTCCGAACTGGACTGTCCGCTGTGGAGCACGCCGGCACGTGGCGAGAGTCAGGCGAGGCCGCATTGCGGATGTGGTCGACCGTCCTGGGCGGCGACGAGATCGGCACTCCGGCCCCGGAGGAGCAGCGCGCGACCGACCGGATCACCGCGACGCTGCGATCGTTGTCGGGTCTGGACGAGTTCGCCGGCGGGCCGGACCCGGTGCTGTTGCGTGAACTTCTCGAACTCGAACTCGCCGACGACCTCGACCGGGTGGGCCGCATGGGTACGGGAGTGCATGTGGGCCGAGTGTCCGAAGGGGTCGGGGAGGACCTGGACGTGGTGTTCATCGTCGGCGCCGCCGAGGGCATGCTGCCGTATCGGGCTGGTGACGACCCGTTGCTTCCCGACCACGTCCGAGAGCTCACCGATGGTGCGCTTCCCACGCTGCGCCACCAGTTGGACCGCCAGCACCGTCACGTGCTCGCCGCGTTCGCGGCCGCCTCCCCGGGAGGCCGGGTGGTGAGCTTCCCCAGGGGAGACTTGCGGCGGGGTGGCTCGCGGGTGCCGTCACGCTGGTTGGCGCCGACACTGAGCCGGCTCGCCGGTGAAGATCACGTGCGGACCGACCGGTGGGAGTCCGTGGCGGGACTGGTCGAATCGCCCTCCTACGCCGGAGCGGTGGAACGCGGGTGCAATCCGGCCACTGAGCAGGAGTGGCGTCAACGCGCGGCGGTCGATCACCTCGCGGACATCCCGGACGGCTCGATACTCGCGCGTGCCCTCGAAACCCGCCGTGCACGGGCAAGCGACGCGTTCACCGTGTTCGACGGCAATCTCGCGGGCGAGAGGCTGCCTGACCCCACGGACGGTGCGGTGGTGTCGGCCACGGCACTGGAAGCGTGGATGCAGTGCCCGCACGGCTATTTCACCAGGTATCTGCTGAGTGTCGTACCGGTCCAGCAGCCCGAGGAGATTGTGCGGATCTCTGCCATGGACCGGGGCACCGTGCTGCACGACGTACTGGAGCAGGTCGTCACCCGTGCCGTCGACGACGGATGGGCACCAGGGCCTGGACAGCCGTGGCCCGAGCAGGCGCTGACCGTTCTGACCCAAGCCGCCGACGAACGGTTCGACCGTGCTCAGGCCGAAGGAGTCACCGGTTTCCCGTTGCTGTGGGAGTACGACAAGACCGCGATGCGCGCGGACCTCGTCGAGTTCCTGGCCCGCGATGACGTGCGGCGTCGCGACTTCGGCGGCCTCGCACCGGTCGCTGCCGAATGGGCGTTCGACGGCGTGGAGTTCCCGCTGGGCGACGGCCGGACCCTGCGGCTCCGCGGCCGCATCGACCGCATCGACCGGTCGGCTGCCGGCATGCTCCTCGTCACCGACTACAAAACCGGCAAAGCCGATCCGTTCCGCCCGATCGTCGGGGACCCCTGCCACCATGGGCAGCGGCTTCAGCTACCGGTGTACGCGATCGCCGCGTGCGCGACATTCGGCGACGAAGCCACCGCGGTGAGATCGGAGTACTGGTTCACCACCCGGCGCGGAGGTTTCGAACGCATCGGGCACACCATCGACGAAGCGGTGCTGGACAGGGCCCGCCTGGCACTGCGCACCGCCGTCGACGGGATCGTCGGCGGTGTGTTCATCGCCCGCGCCAAGGGCAAATCCAACGTGCTCTACGACTGCCCCGGCTGTGACCCCGACGGCCTCGGCGAGTACGGCGTGGCGCAGGCATGGAGCAGGAAAGGCCGCGCACCAGAGCTCGTCGCGTTGCGCGCACTGCTCGGCGAGGCCGTGACACAGTGACACTCGCCGACCAGGCCGCGCGAGACATGATCGCCACCGACCTCGGCTGCTCACTGTTCGTCGAGGCGGGAGCGGGTTCGGGCAAAACCACCGTGCTGGTGCGTCGCATCGTCGCACTCGTCACCGCAGGCCTGCCGTTGCCCGCCATTGCCGCGGTCACCTTCACCGAGAAGGCCGCGGCCGAGCTGCGTGACCGCGTCCGCGTCGGGCTGGAGGAAGCTGGGCAGACCAGGGCACTGGACGACCTGGACGGCGCGGCGATCGGCACACTGCACTCCTTCGCGCGCCGGATCCTCACCGAGCACCCCATCGAGGCGGGCCTGCCCCCCTTGATCGACGTGCTCGACGAGGTGGGCTCGCGGGTCGCCGCCGACCGGCGCTGGGAGGACCTGCAGACCCGGCTGCTGCAGGACCCGGCCGTCGCACCGGTACTGCGGCTGGGGTTGGCCGCGGGACTCACCCTCGACCACCTGCACACCCTGGCACAGCAACTCGACGCCAACTGGGATCTGGTCGAGGAACGCATCGCAACGACGAACTCCCTCGAGCCACCGCGACTGAACCTCACCGCGCTCAGGACCCGGATCGCCACGGTGACCGACTGCCGCGGCGACTGCCGGGACCCCGGCGACAAGCTTCTGGCACAGATCCACAAACTCGACCAGTGGCTGTCGGACACCGGCGGTGCCGACCCCGCCGACCTGCTGGGCCTGCTGACCACCTTGCCCGGCCCCGGAAACGGCGGCAGGGCGGCAAACTGGGGCGGGCGACCAGTGGTCGACGGCATCAAGGACGAGATCAAGAACATCAAAGCCGACGGCGCCGCACTGCGCGGTCACGCCATAGATCGCATCCTGCGGTGTCTGCTGCCCGCGATCGCCGCCGACACCCTTCGAGCGGCCAGGCAACGAGCCGCGGCCGGCCGGCTGCAGTTCCACGACCTGCTCGTGCTCGCCCGGCGACTCGTCCGGCAGTCCGTTCCGGCCCGGACCCAGCTGAGCCGGCGCTACCGCAGGCTGCTGCTCGACGAGGCGCAGGACACCGACCCCATCCAGATCGAACTCGCCGTCCGCATCGCCGCGGGCCAGACCGCGACCGCCCACGACTGGCGCCACGTGGCGGTGCCGGCAGGAGCGTTGTTCTTCGTCGGCGACTCCAAGCAGTCGATCTACCGATTCCGGCGCGCGGACATCCGCACCTACCTCGACGCGAGAAACACACTCGGCGCCCCGGTCTCGCTGACCACGAACTTCCGTGCGACCACCGCTCTGCTGGGTTGGATCAACCGGGTCTTCGCGCGGCTCATCACCGAAACCCCTGGGGCACAACCAGCCTACGAGGCGCTACAGCCTGGCTCGGACGACGGTCACGTGCGCGGCCCGCACGTCGTGGTCCTGGGCGATGACGAACACGCTGACGGACCCAGCGCGGAGGTCGTGCGCACTCGCGAAGCGCACGACGTCGCCGGGTTGGTGGTGCGCGCGGTGCGTGAGGGATGGCAGGTGCGCGGCCGTGCCGGCGAACCGCGTCCGCTATCGCTTTCGGACATCACGATCCTGGCGCCCACAAGGACGTCCATCAGCGGTCTGGAACAGGCGCTCGACCAAGTGGCGGTGTCCTACCGGACCGAGGCGGCCACGTTCGTGTACTCCGCGCCCGAGGTGCGGGAGCTGATGCTGTGCGTGACGGCGGTCGACGACCCCACCGACGAACTCGCCGTCGTCAGCACACTGCGCACACCGATGTTCGGATGCTCCGACGCCGACCTGTGGCGGTGGAAACAGGCCCGTGGCTCGTGGAACCTGTTCGCCCCACCCGTGCACGACGGTGTCGTCGCCGACGGGCTCGCGCAACTGCGACGATGGGCGCGGCTGCGGTCCCGATGGTCACCGTCGAAACTGCTCGAAGACGTACTCGACCGCGGGCGCGTTCTCGAGGCCGCCGTGGACTCGCCGCACTATCGCGAGACCTGGCGGCGGCTGAGATTCGTGGTGGACCAAGCGCGAGCATGGTCGGAGGCCGAGCACGGCTCACTGCGCGAATACCTGCGCTGGGCGGCCGGGCAGGCTGCCGATTCCGCACGGGTGAGCGAGACCGTGCTGCCCGAGACCGACGCCGACGCGGTGCGGATCACCACGATCCACGCGTCGAAAGGACTAGAGTTTCCCTTCGTCATCGTCGCCGGCCTGTCGTCGCCCGGAGCGAAGACCCGGCCGCCGGTGCTGTGGCCGGCGGACGGTGGCTGCGAGGTGAAACTGGGCGCGGACCTCGAAACCCTCGGCTACCGCGACGCCGACGCCGCGGAAAAGACGATTGAGGACTGCGAAGACATCCGGCTGCTGTACGTGGCGTGCACGCGCGCCAAAGACCACCTGGCGGTCTCGCTGCACCGCGGCGGACGCGCGTGCCCGGCAGCGGTGCTCGCCGCAGCGTGCCGCGGAGCCGGCCACGAGAACTGGGCGGCACCCGACGTGCTGGAACCGCTCGACCGGAGGGTCCGGCCCGCGGCGGCCCCGCTGCCCGGATGGCCCGAGTGGACGAGCAACCGCGAGGTCGCACTCGCCAACAGCCGCCGCCGCGAAGCCGAGTCCGCTACCGACATCGCCCACGGCCGGGCAAGCAGCCCGTTGCCGACCTTCGCCCACCACGGCCTGGCCAAACAGCCACGGGATCTCGAACTGCCCGCGTGGGCGAAAGGCCGATACGGCACCGCGATCGGCCGTGCCGTCCACGCGGTCCTGCAAACCGTCGACCTCACCACCGGTGACGGCCTCGACGAATTGGCCGCCTCGCAGGCGCTCACCGAGGGCGTCGCCGACGCCGCGCCGGACATCGCCACGGCCGTCCGCGCCGCGCTCGACTCGCCCACCGTCACCCGCGCCGCCACCAAACCCCACTGGCGGGAAACCTACGTCGGGACAATCGTCGACAACGTCCAAGTCGAGGGCTACGTCGACCTGCTCTACCGCGACGACGACGGCCTGGTCCTCGTCGACTACAAGACCGACACCGCCATGAGCGCCGATGCCCTTGCGGCGTATGAAATACAGCTGCGCGTCTACGCCCGAGCCATCGAAGACGCCTCGACCGAACGGGTCGTTCGGTCGGTGCTGCTGTTCCTCCGCCCAACGGGCGCACTCGAACACGTCATCATGCACCCGGCTGCTCGCCCACGGCCGTGAATGGCACATTGAGGGACATAGAGTCCCTCAATGTGCCATTCACGGCCGTTCCGTTGACCGCTTGCGCGGCAGAGGAATCCTTGACTACCCGGCCTTGCTCGTTGGAGTGGTCTGCCCGCGATCTGCTCTGAACCCGCCGCAACTGCCGTAGCGTGAGCGTGTCCGATAGCAAGATGGTCGGGGTCCGGGGCGGCGGCGTACCGGCCGTGAACCTCCTCGACCGCTCGCCGCACAATGACGCGGTGGCTGTATGGCAGCAGCCCCGGGTTCAGCGCCACCAGCCGCGTTTGACCAGCTGCGAGCCCAGCCGGTCGAGCGGCACGACTTCGACGTAGGCGACGGAGAGCGCCGGGCACCTCGACCGGCAGACGGCCACGAAGCGCCTGGCGCCGCTGGAGGGGCAGCGGGATGCGCTGATCGGCGTGGGTGGGCAACCGCTCGTCCTGGAGGTGTTCGGCTCGTCCGCCGCGCTCGCGGCCCACCTGCCCGGGTTGCTGGACGCGGCGGCCCTCGACGCGGCTTTGCTCAACGCCACACCTGTGTCGGCCCGCGCGGGAATGACGGCGGTGACGGGCTCGCCATCGGCGCGTCCGGCCCGTACCTGGCGGCGCGCGGCATCGTTACCCGCGAGGGTCACCTGGCACACCTGAGCGTCCTGAACACCAAGCACCCCGTGTTGGAGATGACGGCATGAACCTCACCACCGCGCAACGGGACCGCGCCTACGGTGTCTTACTGGCCTCCGCGGCCGGAGACGCGCTGGGCGCCCCCTACGAGTTCGGACCGCCCCTCGGCCCGGAGCTGCCCGTGGGCATGGTCGGCGGCGGCTCCTTCGGCTGGGAACCGGGCGAGTGGACCGACGACACCGCGATGGCCATCGCCATCGCCGAGGTCGCCGCCACCGGAGCTGACCTGCGCGACGCCACCGCGCAGGACGCCATCGTGGCCCGCTGGCACGACTGGGCCACCACCGCTACGGACGTCGGCAACCAAACCCGCGCCGTCCTCACCGCCGCGGGACGGGCGGCACGCCGCGACAACGACGCGATCGGCGCCCGCCACGCCCGTACCGCGGCCGAACATCACCACCACCACGCGGGGCGGTCCGCGGGCAACGGGTCGCTGATGCGCACCGCGCCGGTCGCGCTGGCCTTCCTGCACGACGAACACGCCCTGATCGAGGCCGCCACCGCGATCAGCGCCCTGACCCACTACGACCCCGAAGCGGGCGAGGCATGCGTGCTGTGGTGCCTGGCCATCCGCAACGCCGTGCTCACCGGCAAGCTCGACCTGCGCGCCGGACTGCCGTTGCTGCCCGCCGCGCGCCGGGACGTGTGGGCCCAGCGCCTCGACGATGCCGAGTCGCGGCGTCCGGCGGCGTTCGACCGCAACGGATGGGTCGTGCAGGCACTGCAGGGCGCCTGGTCGGCCATCGCCGGCACGCCCGTGCCCGTCGATGATCCGGCCGCCGGGGTGTTCGTCGCCGACCATCTCCGCCTGGCGCTGGAGGCCGCGGTCCGTGGCGGGCGTGACACCGACACCGTCGCCGCCATCGCGGGTGGTCTGCTCGGGGCCGGGCACGGGGCCTCCGCCGTGCCGGCCGGGTGGCGGCGGGTGCTGCACGGCTGGCCCGGAAACCGCGCCCGCGACCTGATCACGCTGGCGACCTCGATCGTGGAAGGCGGCGCACCGGACCGGTTCGACTTCGGCTTCCGCGGCTTCGGGCGACTGGACGCCCTGGCCCGGCACCCCTACGACGAGGGCCTGTGGATCGGGGCGGTCGGCGCCCTGCACACGCTCCCCCCGGGGGTGGATGCGGTGGTGTCGCTGTGCCGCGTCGGCCCCGACGCCGTGCCGGCGGGCGTTGAACTGATCGAGGTCCGCCTGATCGACCAGGACGGCGCCGAGCAGAATCCGAACCTCGGGTTCGTCCTGCACGACACCACCACCCTCATCCAGCAACTGCGTCGCGAAGGACGGACCGTCCTGCTGCACTGTGTGCAGGCCCACAGCCGCACCCCGGCCGTGGCCGCGCTGTACGGGGCGCGGTGCCGCGCCGTCCCCGTCGACACCGCGTTGGCGGCCGTGTGCGCCGTACTGCCCGGGGCCAACCCGATCGCGAGTTTCCGCGACGCACTGCACGCCATGCACACACCGCCGATGTTCCCCGACGCCCTCGCTGCCGCGACCGGCTACGCCGCCCGGGCGCACGCTGATCAGATCCGCAAACGCGGCCCAGGCGACGACCGGCCCGGGATCCCCTACGTCAGTCACCTGCTCGGCGTGGCCGGCCTCGTCCTCGAAGACGGCGGGAGCACCGAGGAGGTCATCGCCGGGCTGCTGCACGACGTGCTGGAGGACCAGGACCCGCTCCACGTCCGCGCCGCCGAGATCGAGCACCACTTCGGGCTGGATGTCAGACTGCTGGTCGAGGCGTGTTCGGGACCCAAGGAACACGACCCGGGCATGGCCGAGTACCGGACCCGCAAACAACTGTACCTCGATTATCTCGCCGACCAGCACAGCACCGGGGCCATTCGCGTGTCGCTGGCCGACAAGGTGCACAACGCCCGGTGCACCGTCAACGATCTGGAAGCCGACGGGCCGGATGTCTGGGACCGCTTCAACGCCGGCTTCGGTGACCAGTTGTGGTGGTATCGCGCGCTGGTCGCCATCTTCGCCACCCACTCGGACGCCGGCCGCGCCGGCACGGCGCGCGTGGGCGAGCTTCGGCGGCTGGTCGCGCGCATGGCCGAGTTCGGACCCCGCGGGGGCAGCAATGGGAAGTAGATCGACAGCCTTACGGGTCGCCGGATTCATCTCCGAACACCCGGCCGTCCCGGTGCCGTCGCCGTACTAAAAAGGTCCCTTGCTCCCGTCCGAACGGCTAACGTGATCTTGCAACGCTGGTTCCGACTGGGGAGTTCGAACGATGCAACAGCGCAGATCCGTACTGTCCGTCTTCACGTTGACCCTCGCCGTGGTCCTCGGCGCGGCCCTGCTCACCAACCTCGGCCGCACCGCGGCCGAACCCGCGAGCGACGCGGAGTTCACCGGCAGCGGCCGGGTCGTCATCCGCGACGCCGCCATGGTGCTCACGATGGACTCGAAGCTCGGCGAAGGACCGCTCGGCGCGCTCGCCGACGCCGACGTCGTCATGGAAGGCAACAAGATCAAGGAGGTCGGCAAGGACCTCGACGCGCGCGGTGCCCGGGTCGTCGACGCCCGCGGCAAGATCGTGCTGCCCGGCTTCGTCGACATGCACAACCACCTGTGGCAGTCGCTGATCCGCGGCTGTGCGGCCGACAAGGAACTCGTCGGCTGGCTCGGCAAATGCGTCATCCCGCTCTACGGCGCTCCGGTGACCGACGCCGACGCGTATGCGGGAACGAAGCTTTCGGCCGCCGACGTCGTCTCGACCGGGATCACCACGGTCACCGACTGGTCGCACGCCTTCAACATCGACTTCGCCAAGGGCGGGCTCCGCGCGCTCGCCGAGTCGAAGCTGCGGTTCGTCTACTCCTACAACGGGACCACGAACGCCGCGCTGCAGGACGAGATCCGCCGCGTCAAGCGCGAGGTCATCGATCCGAACCCGTTGGCACACCTGCAGGTCGGCACGCATCCGTCGACCGGGAACTTCCCGAGCCTCGAGGCGTCCGAGAAGCTCGCGCGCGAACTCGGGGTTTCGCTGAACGTCCATCTGCTCGAGTCGAAGGCCGATCTGACCGAGGGGCAGATGGACGCGCTCCGCCGGGCGAACGCGCTGCATTCCGGGCTGGTGGCGAACCACGTCATCCAGACCACCGACGCCGACCTCGACGAGCTGGCACGCGCGGGTGTCAGCGTCGCGCACAACCCGCTGTCGAACATGCGGCTCGCTTCGGGCGTGATCCGGCTGCCGGAAATGAAGAAACGGGGCATGAAGGTCGGCCTCGGGCTCGACGGCGGCACCAACGACACGAGCGACATGTTCAACGTGATGCGTGCGGCGGTCGGTCTCCAGCGGGCGACCACCACGGATCCGGCGGTTTACCCGGCGACGGCGGACGTCCTGCGCATGGCCACCCTCGGCGGCGCCGAGGCGCTCGGGCTGGACCGGGAGATCGGCTCGCTGACGCCGGGCAAGAAGGCGGACCTGCAGGTGATCGACGCCCAGTCGGTCAACTTCGCGCCCAAGGTGGACTGGGTCAACCAGCTCGTCTTCAACACCCAGCCCGCCAACGTCTCGTGGGTGTTCGTCGACGGCCGCGCCCTCAAGCGCGACGGGCGCGTTGCCGGCATCGACACGGCGAAGGTCGTCGCCGACGCCCAACTCGCCGCCGACCACCTGAAGAAGCTCCTGCCCCAGTAACCCGCGCAACCTGGCACCAGGGTGCGGTAGTCGGTACGCCGAACTACCGCACCCTGGTGCCATCTTGCGGGTCACGAGACCAGCCGGCTGCCGCGTCGCCAAACCGCACGGATGTCGAGTGTGTCGCCGATGTTCGTCGTCGGGTCGCCGTCGACGAGCAGAAGGTCGGCGCGGAGCCCTTCGGCGATGCGTCCTCGGTCGCCGAGACCGAAGCGTCGGGCGGTGGTCGCCGTGGCGGCGCGCAGCGCTTGGACGGGGGTCAGGCCGGCCTGCACGAGGTACTGCAGTTCGTGGTGGAGGCTGGCTCCGTGCGCCAAGCCACCGAAGAAGGTCTCGGCCATGGAGGCGTCGGTGCCGGCCAGCAGGTCCACGCCCGCCGTGGCCAGGGCTCGGACGGTCTCCAGGACGTCGTCGAGCCTGCCCTGCGGGTAGCGGTTGTAGCTGGACCGCAGGGTCTTCTCCCATTTGTCGTCGAGGCGGCGGGCGACCCGGGGGTCGTCGGCGAGGGTGTTGCCGGTGATGCCCATCATCGACGCGTCGAGGCAGAGGCACGGCACGACGAACATCCCCGCCTCGGCGATCGAGTCCACGATCTCCGCCGTGTGCGGCCGGTCCATGAACACGTGGACGACGCCGTCGACCCCGGCCTCGGCGGCCATCCGGGTGGCGTCGAGGGTCAGGGTGCGCCACGGTGAGGGCGCCGTACTTCTTGGCCTCGGCGACGCCGGCGTTCAGCGTGGCCTGGTCGAGCATGGGCAGTCCGGGGTGTCCTTCGACGCTGCCGTCGTCGATCATGAACTTGATGTAGTCGGAGCCGCGCGCCAGTAGTTGCGGGACGTACGCGGCGGCCTCTTCCGGGGTGGTGGAAAACGGCATCAGCGGCAGTACCGGCGGCAGGTCGCCGGCCGGCCGGAACCCTTCGGGCATGAGCTCGCTGGGGTGACCGCCGGGCGGCGTGATGGCGAAGCCGGCGGATCGGACGTCGGCGACCGTGTCGTCCTCGGTGAGGTGCGCGCGGTTCTCGCGGGTGTTCATGCCCTGCATCTCCAGCTCGGTGGTGACGCCGAACCGCAGGGCCAGTGCCAGGGAGCCGGGACCGGAGTGGACGTGGGCGTCGATCAGCCCGGGCAGCAGGGTCGCGCCCCGGCCGTCGACGACTTCGGCGCCTTCGGGCACGTCGCCGCCGACCTGGCGGATCTTCCGGCCGTCCAGGACGACGGTCTGTACCCCCAGGGTCTTCTCGCCGTCGAAGAGCCGGGCGCCGGTGATGGCGGTGGTGGCCATGGTTGTCTCGCTTCCTCATCGCAGTTGCATACCCAATGCTATGCAGTTCACATCTGGCATGCAAATGCCCGGGGTACTACGATCCGCGGGGTGAGCGGTTCCGCTGAAGACGACCTGCTGGACCAGATCGGCCCGGCCCTGTCCCGGCTGCGCCGGCGCACCCCGGCCTCGGGCCGTGACCTGTCCCGCAACCTGGTGCTGAACGTGGTGGCCGACGCTCCGGGCGAGATGACGGTCGGGGGTCTCGCCACGGAGATGGGCGTCGCGCAACCGGTGGCCAGCCGCACGGTCGCGGCCTGCATCGCCGACGGCCTGCTCCGGCGGGCGGCTTCCCAGGCCGACGGCCGCCGGACGGTGCTCGAGCTCACCGAACGCGGCGAGGCCGAGCGAACCCGTTTCGCCACCGACCAGCGCGCGGCGTTCGAGGACATCACGGCCGGGTGGCCGGCGGAGGAACGCGTCCAGTTCGCGCGGCTCCTCGTCCGCTACACCGCTGACGCCGGCGCGTGGTCCCGCCGCCGCGCCGCGAAAGAGCGGTGACGGGATTTCGCGCGGGGTTTGCGGCTTCGGTGAAGAAGGCAGCGACGAGCGGATGCGGGAGCTCATCCCGCCGGTGCGGACCGCTGGAGCCGCGCTCCGACCGGCGGTTGAGCCTGCCCATCGGCGACGTGACGCTGGAAGTGGTGCTCTGACGTCGCCTGTGCGTGGCGGAAACCAGTCGTGCCCTGGTCAGCCGCCGTAGACTTCGGCTTGGTCTTCGACACGCTGGATGTCGTCGGCGAGGATGCCACCGTTGATCGCCACCGTCGTCAGCGAGTGCTCGTGGAAGAACACCGCGAAGTCCGGCAAGTCGTAGGCGTCGGCCACTGCTCCGTTGATCTTTTTCAGCATGACGCGCTTGGCGTCGATGTTGCCCCCTTGCGGGACGTGCACGACGAACACCGGGCGGGCAGGCTCCGCGCCGAGCAGACCGTTCTGGCTCACGCTTCCGAGCGGCCATTCGCGCAGGAAGATCCGGGTGTCGTCCGGGAACGGGTAGACCTCGCGCATGGCGTCGTAGATTTCCTTCACCAGCGTCTTCTTCGTGTCGACGTCCGCACCGGCGGGGACGTCGAGGTAACCGACAGGCATGTTCGGCCCTTTCTCGAGTGGTCAGGCAGGCGACGTGACGAGCGCTGCCATCTGCTTCTCCACGCTCTTGGGCGAGGACTGGAACTGCTCGCCGAAGGCCACGGCGAACGGGTCCGGGAAGATGTCCTCCTCGCCGGCCCGGACCCCGTCGAGGATCGCGTTGGCGACGGTCGTGGCGGGTGTCTTGGTGAACGCGGCGGGCAGATCCCTCGTCATGTCGGTGTCGACAGGCCCCGGGTAGACGCCGTGCACCGACACGCCCCGCGCGGCCAGCGACGCCCGCGATGCCTGGGTCAGCGAGTGCTGCGCGGCCTTCGAGGCGCTGTAGGTGGGCTGGAGCGGCACGTTGGTCAGGCCGGCGGCCGACCCGATGTAGACGAGCGTTCCGCGGTGGCGCACCAGCGTGTCCTCGAACGCGTGCAGCATTCGCAGCGCGCCGAAGTAGTTGACCTCCATCTCCCGCCGGGCCACCTCGACGATCGCGTGGTCGGCGAGATCGGTCGGCTCGAACGCGCCGGCGTTGTTGACCAGCACGTCGACGTCGGTGGCGGCCTGCGCGACGGCCGCGATCTGATCGGCGTCGGTCACGTCCAGCCGCAGCGGAACGACACGTTCTCCGTGCCGCTCCCGCAACGCCTCGACGGTCCGCTCATCCCGTGCCGTGGCGTAGATCTTCTTCACGCCGCGCGCCAGCAACGCTTCCGTGATGGCGCGTCCGATGCCGCGGTTGGCTCCGGTCACCAGGGCGACCGATCCTTCGAACCGGGTGGTTTCCTGCATTGTTTCCTTCTCCAGTGAGTGATTCGATCAAGGGTCAGCCGCGCTGCGCGCGGCCAGGTATCGAGCGGGGCAACCCGAACGACGGGAGAACGCCACTGTCGAAGCGGGTGAGGGCGCGGATGCGGTCGCCGCTGAGGGTCAGGACGACCAGCCCGGCACCGTGGCGGACACCGGTCGGAGCGCGCAGATAGGTGCCCAGCGCCGGCTGGCCGTTCGCTCGCGTCGGCACGAAGTCGTAGCCCCAGGCGGGATTCAGCATGGTGGTGTAGAAGCGCTCGACAGCCGCCAGGCCGTGGTACTCGAGCGGAATCGGCGGCATGGACACGCAGACGTCGTCGGTCAGCAGGGCCAGGAGGGCCTGGAGGTCGTAGGACGAGTACGCACGGACGAACTTCGTCACCAGCTCCTGCTCGGCCGGTGACCCAGGCGCCGGCGCGGGTTCCCGGCCTTCGTCCGGCGGCCGGCGCGGCAACCCGGCACGGGCGCGTTTCAGCGCGCTGGTGACCGATTCCATGGTCGTGCCGAGCATGTCCGCGACTTCCTTGGCGCGGTAGCCGAGCACGTCCCGCAGGATCAGCACCGCCAGCTGCCGGGGCGGCAGCGTCTGGAGCGCGGTCACGAACGCCAGCGAAATGGCCTCGAGTTGTTCGTACCGGACCGCCGGGCCGGGCTGCGCACCCGAGCCACCGTCGAGCAGCGCGTCCGGGTAGGGCTCGAGCCATGCGACCTCACCGAGCCGGCTCGGCTCCGGCAGCTCGGTGCCGGAAACGTCCCAGTCGACAGCGGGACGGCGGCTCGCCGAGCGCAGCACGTCGAGACACCGGTTGGTGGCGATGCGATACAGCCACGTCCGGATGGACGCCCGCTTCTCGAAGGCCCCGACGTTCTGCCACGCCGACAGCAGCGTGTCCTGAAGCGCGTCCTCGGCGTCTTGGAAAGACCCCAGCATCCGGTAGCAGTGCACGTGGAGCTCTCGGCGATACGGTTCGATCAGCTCACGAAACGCTTCGCCATCCCCGGCACGAGCCCTCCCCAGCAGCTCCGTAGCAGCCATGCCCACTGTCGCTTCCCTCTTCCCTGTCGCGGCCGTCGCAGTACTGACGTCGGCGACGGCCGGAACTGGGCGCTCCAGGACGACTTCGTTTCACGGACGCGGACCGGAACCGGCGATCGCGACTCGGCCGCAGTCGACCATGACCGGCGTGAAGGCACTAGTCCTGACCAGCTATAACGGTCGAGACGGCTACCGGCAAGCAAGACCAGGCGGCCAGCCTGTCATCAGCCGCAGGCTTTCACGCTGCCACTGAGTTACCGGGAACCGTTGCCCATTTCCTTCAGGACAGCCCGCAAAGGCTCCTGGGGGAGCCGTCCCGGTGGGGTGGCGGCGTGGACCACGTCGGCGGCCTTGACGAGCTTTACCTGGTCGAGCGGGATCCAGTAGTCGTTGACCCAGGTCTTCGCCTCGACGTATCGGCCACTGCCCGACGGCTTTCTCGTGCTGAGCGGGACGATCTTCACGGCGTCCGAACCGTCGATGCTCAGGCCGGTCTGGAGGATGACCACCTTCTTGTGGTCGTGCTTCATGATCATGCCGACGTTCATCGATGCCATCCGGCGCCCCCTCCAGGTGGGATGAACCTCGAACATAGGGTCGCTCCGGGTAGTCGGCGAGGCCCGAATGGGCGAACTCGCCACCGGATTGACGAGTGATCATGTGAGCCGGTCACGTTTCCGACACCAAGCCGGGTGGTGAGGCCGCCGGGGATGCGGCGGAAGGCGACTTTGCCGGAACCCTGCCTCGTGACGGGGGAAGCGTACGTCGGTTGCCTGGCGGCGATCACTCTCGCGGCACTGGATCGCCGCCTTGGGCAACGACGTCCCGTTGACTGTATAACGCTCTATACGGTAGGCGATTGTAAGATCGGCATCCGCGGCACCTGTCCGCTCTAAAGACCGCAAAGAACGCGAAGGCGGCCGCACAGTGCGGCGACTTCTCCGTGGTAGACCGGCCTCCCGGGTGGGGAAGTGGCGGTACAAAGTCGCCGGCCTACTCCGTGGGATCGCGTGGCAACGGCTGCTCGACCCGCGAAGCGTCGACACGGAGAAGCTGCGCCACAGCGTCTCGATGTTCCCGTCCGGCCCGCGCGAACGGCACTGGTTGCCCTGGCCCCTATCGGGGGTCGCTAGGGGTGCAGCCGGAATCGTACCAATCGGTATGTTCTTGGCCTGATTCGGACCACATCGCCGGGGGTACGGGTACATGGGGATTTCCGATGGTGTCGCGGTTGTCGGGATGTCCTGCCAGCTTCCGGGGGCAGGCGATCCTGCCGCCTTCTGGCGGCTTCTGCGGACCGGTACCGATGCGGTGACCCCGGTGCCCGCCGGGCGGGTGGATCCGGGCCTGGGCCGGGGTGGATTCCTCGACCGGGTCGGGGACTTCGATCCGGCCTTCTTCGGGATCTCCCCTCGTGAAGCGGCGGCGATGGACCCGCAGCAGCGGCTGATGCTGGAGCTGGGCTGGGAAGCCCTCGAAGACGCCGGGCTGCCGCCGGGCGGGGAGGTGGGCGTGTTCGTCGGCGCGATCCGCGACGACTACGCCGATCTACGGCGTCCGCAGGACATCAGCGCGCATTCCATGACCGGCGTGCAGCGCGGGATGATCGCCAACCGCGTCTCCTACGCCCTGGGGCTGCGCGGTCCGAGCTTCGTGATCGACGCGGCGCAGGCGTCCTCGCTGGTCGCCGTGCACACGGCCTGCGCGAGCCTGCTGGCGGGCGAGTGCACGCTGGCTCTCGCGGGCGGCGTCACTCTCAACCTGAGCGCGGACAGCGCCCTGACCGCGGTGCAGTTCGGCGGGCTTTCCCCCGACGGCCGGTGTCACGTGTTCGACGCGCGGGCCAACGGTTACGTGCGCGGTGAGGGTGGCGCGCTCGTCGTCCTCAAGCGGCTGGCCGACGCCGTGGCCGATGGCGACCTGATCCACTGTGTGATCCGCGGCAGCGCCGTGACCAACGACGGCGGCGGTACGAGCCTGACCGCACCGGAGGGGGCCGCGCAGGAGGAATGCCTCAGGCTGGCCTACGCGCGGGCCGGCGTCGACCCGGCCGACGTGCCGTACGTGGAACTGCACGGTACCGGCACCAAGGTCGGCGATCCGGTCGAGGCCGCGGCCCTCGGCGCGGTTCTCGGCGAAGGCCGCCGCCACGACCGGCCGCTGCTGGTGGGCTCGGTGAAGACCAACATCGGTCACCTGGAAGGCGCGGCGGGCGTGGCGGGGCTGCTCAAGACCGTGCTCAGTCTCGAGCACGGTGAGCTGCCGGTGAGCCTGCACTTTCGCACCCCGAACCCGGAGATCCCGTTCGACGCGCTGAAGATCCGCGTCCAGGACCGCACGAGCGCCTGGCCGGGGGCCGGGCTGGCGGGGGTGAGCTCGTTCGGCATGGGCGGCACCAACTGTCACGTCGTGCTGGCGAAATGGACCGGCGCCGCGGCGCCACGCGGGTCGCGCGTCGCGCCGTGGGTGCTCTCGGCCAAGACCGGTCGAGCGTTGCGCGACCAGGCCTTGCGGCTGCGGGAGCACCTCGAGACCCACCCGGAACTGGACTTGGCGGCCGCGGCGCACTCCACGGCCACGACCCGGTCGGCCCTCGACCACCGCGCGGTGCTGATCGCACCGGACCGCGACCGCGTCCTCCCGGGCCTGACCGCGCTAACGGATGGCGTCCCGTTTCCCGGGCTGACCACGGGAGTCGCGCGGCGCACGGGCAAAGTCGCCTTCGTCTTCCCCGGGCAGGGCACCCAATGGCCCGGCATGGCCGCGGCGTTGCTGGAGTCGTCGCCGGTGTTCGCCGGCCGGATGCGCGAATGCGCCGACGCGCTGGCTCCGCACGTGGACTTCCCGCTCCTCGACGTGGTTCGCGGGGAAGTGCGCGACATCGAGGTCATCCAGCCGGCTCTGTTCGCGATGATGGTCTCGCTGGCCGCCCTGTGGCGGTCCTTCGGCATCGAGCCGGACGCCGTGGTGGGCCATTCGCAGGGGGAGATCGCGGCCGCCTGCGTGGCGGGGGCGTTGTCGCTCGAGGACGCGGCGAAGGTCGTGGCCGTACGCAGCCAGGCCTTCCGCGATCTGCTCGGCGAAGGGGCCATGGCCGCGGTGACCCTGCCGGAGCGGGAAGTGGCCCGCCGGGTGACCGACGGCCTGTGGATCTCCGCGGTGAACGGACCGGACTCGACCGTGGTCGGCGGCGACGTGGCGGCGGTGGAGGCGTTCATCGCCACTTGCGAACGCGACGGCATCCGGGTCCGGCGGGTATCCGTCCGGCACGCGTCGCACTCACCGATGATGGCGCCCCTGCGAGAACCGCTCCTCGCCGCCCTGCACGACATCCGGCCGGTGGCGACGGACGTCGCGTTCGTCTCGACGGTGACCGGCGGCGTGCTGGCCGGCTCGGAGCTGGACGCCTCGTACTGGTACCGGAACCTCTCGCAGCGGGTCGAGTTCGAGCAGGCGACCCGGTCGCTGACCGCGCTGGGCTGCGACATCTTCGTCGAGTCCAGCCCGCACCCCGTGCTCACGGCCCCGGTGCGGCAGGTCGCCGAGGACGCGCTGGTGGTCGGTTCGCTGCGCCGGGGCGATGGCGGGCTGGAGGAGGTCCTGGCCTCGGCCGCCCGGCTCCACGTGCGGGGGCGGGCGCCGGACTGGGGGCGCGCGTTCGACGGCGGCCGGGTCCGGCTGCCGACCTACCCGTTCCAACGCGCGCGGTACTGGCTCGACGAGACCGCGCCCGAACCCGAGGCGCGCGAGGCGCCTCGGGACGTCCTGGGGCTCGTGCGGGCGCACACCGCCGCGGTGCTGGGCCATCCGGCGCCGGAAGCCGTCGCGGTGGACGCCACCTTCCGGGAACTGGGGATCGACTCCCATCTCGCGGTCGAGCTGCGCGACCGGCTCGCCGCGGACACCGGCGAGGACCTGTCCGTCACGGTGCTGTTCGACCACCCGACCTGCACCGACCTGGCGGCCCACCTGACCGGTGGCCGCGGCGAGAACGTGCCCGCCACCCGGTCGGCGTCGGACGACGATCCGGTTGTCGTGGTGGGGATGGCGTGCCGGTTTCCGGGTGGGGTCGCTTCTCCGGAGGACCTGTGGAGCGTGGTGGCCGAAGGCCGGGACGTGGTGTCTTCGTTCCCGGTGGACCGAGGCTGGGGCACGGGGTCCGGCGGGTTCGGCGGGTTCGTTGAGGACGTCGCCGGGTTCGACGCGGACTTCTTCGGGATCTCGCCGCGCGAGGCACTGGGTATGGACCCCCAGCAGCGGCTGGTCCTGGAGTGCTCCTGGGAAGCGCTGGAGCGGGCCGGGGTGGACCCGTCGACGGTGCGGGGCAGCGATCTCGGCGTCTTCGTCGGGGTGATGGGCGGGGACGGTGCCGGGGTCACCGGGCGGGCGGCGAGCGTCGTGTCCGGGCGGGTCGCGTACGTGCTCGGGTCCGAAGGCCCGGCGCTGTCGGTGGACACGGCGTGCTCGTCCTCGCTGGTGGCGCTGCACCTCGCGGCCCGGTCCGTGCGCGACGGCGAGTGTTCGATGGCGGTGGCCGGCGGGGTGACCGTGCTGTCGTCGCCGGAGCTGTTCGAGGAGTTCGCCCGCAACGGCGGCTTGGCGGCCGACGGCCGGTGCAAGGCGTTCGCGGACGCCGCCGACGGAACCGGGTGGGCCGAAGGCGTGGGTCTGGTGGTCGTGGAACGGCTTTCCGACGCCCGCCGCCGTGGCCATCGAGTGCTGGCCGTGCTCCGGGGGAGTGCGGTCAACCAGGACGGCGCGTCGAACGGGCTGACCGCGCCGAGTGGTCGTGCGCAGCGGCGGGTGATCCGGCAGGCGCTGGCGAACGCCGGTCTCCGGCCCGCTGACGTGGACGTGGTCGAAGGACACGGCACCGGGACCCGGCTCGGTGATCCGATCGAGGCGCAAGCGGTGCTGGCGACGTATGGCCAGAACCGGGCCGAACCGGTGTGGCTGGGGTCGGTGAAGTCGAACATCGGTCACACGCAGGCGGCCGCGGGCGTGGCGGGTGTGGTGAAGATGGTGCTGGCGATGCGGCACGGGGTGGTGCCGGCGAGCCTGCACATCGACCGGCCGTCATCCTTTGTGGACTGGGCATCCGGTGCGGTCGAGCTGCCGGCGGAGCAGGTGGCGTGGCCCGAGGTGGGGCGGCCACGGCGGGCGGCCGTGTCGTCCTTCGGGGTCAGCGGGACGAACGCGCACGTGATCATCGAGCAGGCGCCGGAAGTCGAGGCCGCTGATCGGCCGGACGGCGATCTGGTGCCGTGGGTGGTGTCCGCGCGGACGGATGTCGCGTTGCGGGAGCAGGTTTCGCGATTGCGGGACTGGCTCAGGGTGCGACCCGAATCGGGCGTCGATGTCGGTTATTCGCTGGTGTGTGGTCGTGCCGCTCTGGAGCATCGTGCGGTGCTGCTGGGTGATCGGGTGGTCGAGGGTGTCGTCGAGCCGGTGGCGAAGACGGTGTTCGTTTTTCCGGGTCAGGGTTCGCAGTGGGTGGGGATGGCGGCGGAGCTGTGGGAGTCGTCGCCGGTGTTCGCGGAGTGGATGGATCGCTGCGCGGCCGCACTGGCGCCTTGGGTCGACCTGCGGGACGCACTGAACAGCGACCGGGTCGAGGTGGTTCAGCCTGCGTTGTGGGCGGTGATGGTTTCGCTGGCCGGGTTGTGGCGGTCGTTCGGTGTCGAGCCCGATGTGGTGGTGGGTCATTCGCAGGGTGAGATCGCCGCGGCTTGCGTTGCGGGTGCGCTGTCGCTTGAGGACGGTGCTCGGGTCGTGGCCGCTCGGAGCCGGCTCATCGCGGAGAAGCTTTCGGGCCGGGGTGCGATGGCGTCGGTGACGCTGCCGGAAGGCCATGTGTTGGATGACCGGTTATCGGTGGCGGTCGTCAACAGCCCGGCTTCTGTGGTGGTGTCGGGGGATTCCGAAGCGATCGACGAGCTTCTGCGGACTGTTCCGGGCAAGCGGATCGCGGTGGACTACGCCTCACATTCGGCTCAGGTCGAGTCGGTGAGGGACGCGCTTCTCGCAGCGCTGCACGGGATCGCGCCGAGTCAGCCGAGGATTCCGTTCTGCTCCACCGTGTCCGGCACCGCGACCTTCGACGCCGAGTACTGGTACCGGAACCTTCGTCAAACCGTCCAGTTCGAGCAGGCCGTCCAGTCGCTGGGTGACGGTGTGTTCCTGGAGATGAGCCCGCACCCGGTGCTCACGATGCACCTCCCTGGCACCGCCGTCGGGTCGTTGCGCCGCGGCGACGGTGGGCTCGAGCGGTTCCTGATCTCGCTCGCGGAGGCGTACGTGCAGGGCGTCGAGGTCGACTGGACGTCCCTGCTCGCGGACGGCCGGCTGGTGGACCTGCCCACCTACCCCTTCCAGCATCGCCAGTACTGGCTCGAAGCCAGGCCGGCGACCGGGGCGGGACATCCGGTCCTGGCGACCACGGTCGAGCTGGCCGACGGAGCCGGCTCGCTGTCCACCGGCCGGATCTCGCTGCGCGCGCAGCCCTGGCTCGCCGACCACGTCGTGGCGGGCACGGTCTTGTTCCCCGGCACCGGCTTCCTCGAACTGGCGGGCCACGCCGGCGCCCGGCTGCAGTGCGCGACCGTTCGGGAGCTCGCGGTCGAGGTGCCTCTCGAACTGTCCACTCAGGACGTCGTCGACGTGCAGGTGCTGGTGGGTGCGGTCGACGGCTCCGGGTGCCGGCCGGTGAGCGTGCACGCACGGCCGACCGGTGACTCCGAGTGGCGCAGGCACGCGAGTGGATGGCTGGCCGCGACCGAGCCGCCGACGGGGTTCGGCCAAGCGGGGTGGCCGCCGGAGGACGCGGTCCCGCTGGACGTCTCCTACGACGTGCTGGCCGAGACCGGCTTCGAGTACGGGCCCGCGTTCCGGGGACTGCGTTCGGCCTGGCAGTGCGGTGACGAGGTGTTCGCCGAGGTCGACCTGCGTCCCGAGCCGGCCGGGTTCGCCCTGCACCCGGCGTTGCTCGACGCGGCGCTCCACCCGCTGCTGCTCGACGGCGGCTTGCGGGTGCCGTTCGCGTGGGCCGGAGTGCGTTACGAGGCAACGGATGCGACCACACTGCGAGTCCGGTTGACCCCGGCGGGGGAGAGCGCCTTCGCCGTCACTTTGACGGACACTGACGGCAAGCCCGTGGCCACGATCGAGTCCTTGACGCTCCGCCCGGTGGGCCGGGCCCGCCGCACCCTGTACGAAGTGGACTGGCGGCCCGCGCCACTCGGGAAAGCGGCGACAGTCACCGTTTTCGCGTGCCCGCAACCGGACAAGGACCTGGGGCCGGCGGTCCGCGAGGTGCTGGCGCGGGTCCTCGACGTGACCCGGGACTGGCTGGCGAACGAGCACGCGCCGGACGAACGGCTGGTCGTGGTGACCCGGAACGCGACGGCCACCGACCCGAACCTGGTCCACGCCCCGGTGTGGGGGCTGGTCCGCTCGGCGCAGGCCGAGCACCCCGGCCGGTTCGTTCTCGTCGACCTGGACGAGTCCGCCGCCGTACCGGACGTCGTCGGACTCGACGAACCGCAGCAGGCCGTCCGCGACGGCGTGGTCGTGGTCCCGAGGCTCCGCAAACTGACCGCCGAGCCCGGTCCCGCGCTGTACGGGACGGTGCTGGTGACCGGCGCGACCGGGACGTTGGGCGGCTTGCTGGCCCGGCACCTCGTCACCGCGCACGGCGTCCGGCGGTTGCTGCTGGTGAGCCGGACCGCCACGGACGAGCTGGGCACCGACCTGACCGAGCTGGGGGCGACGGTCGACGTGGTCGCCTGCGACCTCGCCGACGGTGCCCAGGTGGGCCGGCTGCTCGCGGACCACCCGGTCGACGCCGTCGTCCACGCGGCGGGGGTCCTCGACGACGGCCTGGTCGAGTCGATGACCCCGGAGCGGCTGGACGCGGTGCTGGCCCCGAAGGTGGATGCCGCCTGGCACCTGCACGACCTGACGAAGGACCTGGCCCAGTTCGTGCTGTTCTCGTCGATGGCCGGCGTGGTCGGCACGGCGGGACAGGGCAACTACGCGGCGGCGAACGCGTTCCTGGACGCGCTGGCGGCCCATCGGCGGGCCCGTGGCCTGCCCGCGGTGTCGATGGTTTGGGGCCTGTGGGACGAGCAGAGCGGCATGACCAGTGGTGTGGGCGAGATCGAACGCCGCAGGCTGGCGCGCGACGGAATGGCTCCGCTGCCCACCGCGCAGGCACTGGAGCTGTTCGACGCCGCGCTGGGCGCCGGCCGCCCCGCGGTGGTCGCGACCAGGATCGATGCGCGCGTCCTGCGTACGGACTCCACCTTGTGGCGCGATCTGGCCAAGCCCGCGACGGCGGACCGTGGCCGGGCGCTCGCGGCCCTCCCCGAGACCGAGCGGTACCAGGCCGCGCTCGACCTGGTCCGAGCCCACGCGGCCGCGGTACTGGGGCACCCGACGCCGGAGGCGCTGGCGCACGGACGTCCGTTCCGGGAGCTGGGCTTCGACTCGCTGACCGGGGTCGAGCTGCGGAACCGGCTCGTGGCGGCCTGCGGCACCGCGCTGCCCAGCACGCTGATCTTCGACTGCCCGACGCCGGAGGCGATCGCCGACCGGCTGCTGGAACGAGCGCCGGCCGAGAAGCCCGCCGAGCGCCGGGTGTCCGACGAGGATCCGGTCGTGCTGGTCGGGATGGCGTGCCGGTTTCCGGGTGGGGTCGCTTCTCCGGAGGATCTGTGGGACGTGGTGGCCGAAGGCCGGGACGTGGTGTCTTCGTTCCCGGTGGACCGAGGCTGGGGCACCGGGTCCGGCGGGTTCGTTGACGACGTCGCCGGGTTCGACGCGGAGTTCTTCGGGATCTCGCCTCGGGAAGCATTGGGCATGGATCCTCAGCAGCGGCTGGTCTTGGAGTGTTCCTGGGAGGCGCTGGAACGAGCGGGTGTCGATCCGTCGTCCGTGCGGGGCAGTGATCTCGGCGTCTTCATCGGCGCGATGCGCGGCGACTACCGGACCGACGGCGACTACGGCTTGACCGGCGGCGCCGGGAGCGTGGTGTCCGGCCGGGTGGCGTACGTGCTGGGGACCGAAGGCCCGGCGATCTCGGTCGACACGGCGTGCTCGTCGTCGCTGGTCGCCCTGCACCTGGCGGCCGAGTCGGTCCGGCGTGGCGAGAGCACGATGGCGTTGGCCGGCGGAGTGACCGCGATGTCGTCGCCGGTGTTGTTCGAGGAGTTCGCCCGGCAGGGCGGCCTGGCCGCGGACGGGCGGTGCAAGTCGTTCGCCGGGGCCGCCGACGGCACGGGGTGGGCCGAAGGCGTGGGTCTCGTGGTGGTGGAACGGCTGTCGGACGCCATCCGCGACGGGCACCGGGTGCTGGCGGTCCTGCGGGGCAGCGCGGTCAACCAGGACGGCGCCTCCAACGGGCTGACCGCGCCGCACGGACCCAGCCAGCAGAGCGTGATCCGGCAGGCGCTGGCGAACGCCGGTCTCCAGCCGGCCGAAGTGGACGTCGTCGAAGGACACGGCACCGGGACCCGGCTCGGCGATCCGATCGAGGCGCAGGCCGTGCTGGCGACCTATGGCCAGGACCGGCCCGAACCGGTGTGGCTGGGGTCGGTGAAGTCCAACATCGGCCACACCCAGGCCGCGTCCGGGATGGCCGGCCTGATGAAGATGGTGCTGGCGATGCGGCACGGAGTCGTGCCGCCCACCTTGCACGTGGACGAGCTCTCGCCCGTCGTGGACTGGGATTCGGGCGCGGTGACGCTGGTGCGGGAGCCGGTGGCCTGGCCCGAGGCGGACCGGCCGCGACGGGCCGGTGTGTCGTCCTTCGGGATCAGCGGGACGAACGCGCACGTGATCATCGAGCAAGGTCCGGCTCTCGAGGAGGGCGACCGGCCGGAGGGTGAGCTGGTGCCGTGGGTGGTGTCCGCCCGGTCGGACGTCGCCTTGCGGGAGCAGGTTTCGCGGTTGCGCGACTGGCTCGGGACGCGCCCCGAACCGGCCGTTGATGTCGGCTATTCGCTGGTGTTCGGTCGTGCCGCTCTGGAGCATCGCGCGGTGCTGCTGGGGGATCGGGTCGTCGAGGGTGTCGTCCGGCCCGTGGGCAAGACGGTGTTCGTCTTTCCGGGTCAGGGTTCGCAGTGGGTCGGGATGGCGGCGGAGCTGTGGGAGTCGTCGCCGATATTCGCCGGGTGGATGGATCGGTGCGCGGCCGCGCTGGCGCCTTGGGTCGACCTGCGGGACGCACTGAACAGCGATCGGGTCGACGTGGTTCAGCCCGCCTTGTGGGCGGTGATGGTCTCACTGGCCGGGTTGTGGCGGTCGTTCGGTGTCGAACCCGACGCGGTGGTGGGCCATTCGCAGGGTGAGATCGCGGCTGCTTGCGTTGCCGGAGCGCTATCACTCGAGGACGGCGCACGGGTTGTGGTGGAGCGCAGCCGGCTCATCGCCGAGAAGCTTTCCGGCCTGGGCGCGATGGCATCGGTCACGCTGCCGCAAGGTCACTTGCTGGACGACCGGTTGTCGGTGGCGGTGGTGAACAGCCCGACTTCGGTGGTGGTGTCCGGTGATCCCGAGGCGATCGACGAGCTTCTGCGGACTGTTCCCGGTAAGCGGATCGCGGTCGATTACGCGTCTCACTCGATTCACGTCGAGTCGGTGCGAAACGAGCTTTTGGCGGCTCTTGGGGAAATCACGCCGAAGCCACCCCAGATCCCGTTCTGCTCCACCGTGTTCGACACGGCGACCTTCGACGCCGAGTACTGGTATCACAACCTCCGCCGGACTGTGCGGTTCGAGCAGGCCGTCCGGTCGCTGGGTGATGGCGTGTTCCTGGAGATGAGCCCGCACCCGGTGCTCACCATGCACCTCCCCGGCACCGCCGTCGGGTCGTTGCGCCGCGGCGATGGCGGGCTCGAGCGGTTCCTGACGTCGCTCGCGGAGGCGTACGTGCAGGGCGTCGAGGTCGACTGGGCGCCCCTGCTTGAGGACGGCCGGCTGGTGGACCTGCCCACCTACCCCTTCCAGCACCAGCGGTACTGGCACCGAACCGAAGCATCCACAGTGGACGAGTGGCGGTACCGGATCGCGTGGCGGAAGGTGCCCGAGACGCAGCACGCCCTGACCGGACACTGGCTCGCCGTCGTGCCCGATGACGGCACCACTGGCATTGACCTGGGGCCGAACGTCGAAATCGTCGCGCTGAGCCGGCTTTCCGAGCGCTTGGGCGAGGCCGTCGGCGTGCTGTCGTTCCTCCCGGTGGACGACACCCTGAAGCTGGTCCGGCTGCTGGAGGACGCGGAGAGCGACGCGCCGCTGTGGCTGGTGACGTCCGGCGCGGTCGCGGCGGTACCGGAGGACGTCGTGCGCCTACCGGAGCAGGCGCAGCTCTGGGGTCTCGGGCTGACCGTCGGGCTCGAGCACCCCCGCCGCTGGGGTGGCCTGGTCGATCTGCCCGAGGACGTGGACGACCGCGTGCTCGGCAGGCTGGCCGCCGCGCTCTCCGGCGACGAGGACCAGGTCGCGGTGCGTGCCGACGGGACCTACGCGCGACGTCTCGTGCGCGCACCCCGCAGCCGGCCGGGGCGCGTCTGGCGGCCGCGGGGAACCGTGCTGGTCACCGGGGGAACCGGCGGACTCGGTGCGCACGTGGCCCGGTGGCTGGTCCGGACCGACGCCGAGCGGGTGGTGCTGGCCGGACGCCGGGGTCCCGGGACCCCCGGCGCGGCCGAACTCGCGGCCGAGCTGGGTGACAAGGTCACCTTCGCGGCCTGTGACGTGGCCGACCGCGCCGCGGTCCGGGACCTGCTCGCGTCGCTGCCGGACCTGACGGCCGTCGTGCACGCTGCCGGAGCCGGCCAGCACAGCACACCCGTGACCGAGATCGACGACGCCGCCGAGGTGATGCGGGCGAAGGTCGCCGGCGCGGCCAACCTCGACGCCCTGCTGGACCACGACACGCTGGACGCCTTCGTGCTGTTCTCCTCCGGCGCCGGGGTGTGGGGCGGCGGCGGGCAGGGCGCCTACGCGGCGGCGAACGCCTACCTGGACGCGCTCGCCCGGCAGCGCCGGGCCGCGGGCGGCAACGCCACCTCGATCGCCTGGGGCACCTGGGCGGGCGACGGCATGGCGCGAGGTGGCGTCGGCGAGCGGTTCCGCCGGCTCGGGCTGTCCGAAATGGACCCGCGGCTGGCGGTGCGCGCGCTCCAGCAGCTCGACGAACCGTGCCTGGTCGTCGCCGACATCGACTGGCCGGTGTTCGGGCCCGCCTACTCCGTCGCGCGCAGGCGTCCCTTGCTGGCCGAGGTCTTCGAAGAGCCCGAAGCTCCGCGCCCGGTCGTCGGCGATGCCCTCCCGCTGGTCCGGGCGCAGGTGGCGGCTGTGCTGGGGATGGAATCCGGGGACGCGGTCGACGTCCGGCGGGCGTTCCGGGAGCTGGGCTTCGACTCGGTCACGGCCGTCGAACTGCGCAACCGGTTGAACCACGCGACCGGTCTGGCCCTGCCGGCGACGGTCGTGTTCGACCACCCGAACTGCGCCGCGCTCGCCGCCTACCTGACCGGGCCCGCGCCGGAGCCGGCGGCGGCCGCCACACCCGTCGGCGAGGAGATCGCGATCGTGGCGATGAGCTGCCGGTTCCCCGGCGGGATCACCTCGCCCGAGGACCTGTGGCGGCTGGTCGCCGAGGGAGCCGACGCGATCTCCGAGTTCCCGGCCGACCGCGGCTGGACCGTTTCCGGCAGCGGCGGGTTCCTCTACGACGCCGCCGAGTTCGACGCGGGCTTCTTCGGGATCTCACCCCGCGAGGCGACCGCGATGGACCCGCAGCAGCGGCTGATGCTCGAGTGCTCGTGGGAGGCCTTCGAGCGGGCGGGCATCGATCCGGAGTCGGTACGCGGCAGCCGGACCGGGGTGTTCGTCGGCGCGCTGGCCCAGGACTACGGCCCGCGGATGCACCAGGCGCCGGCGGACTTCGCGGGGTACCTGGCCACCGGCAGCACCGGAAGCGTCCTCTCTGGCCGGATCGCCTACACCTTCGGGCTGGAGGGCCAGGCGGTCACCATCGACACCGGCTGCTCCTCGGCGCTGGTGGCGTTGCACAACGCTTGCCAGGCACTGCGGCAGGGCGAGTGCTCGATGGCGCTGGTCGGTGGCGTGACGGTGATGTCCAGCCCCGGCGCGTTCGCGGAGTTCGAAAGGCTGGGCGGGATCGCCGCCGACGGCCGCTGCAAACCGTTCGCGGACGCCGCCGACGGCACCGGCTGGAGCGAAGGCGCCGGGATGCTGCTCGTCGAGCCGTTGTCCGAGGCCCGCCGCAACGGTCACCCCGTACTGGCGGTGATCCGGGGCAGCGCGGTGAACCAGGACGGCGCGTCGAACGGGCTGACCGCGCCGAGCGGGTCCGCGCAACAGCGCGTGATCCGGCAGACCCTGGCCAACGCGGGCCTGGCGCCTGCCGACGTCGACGTCGTGGAGGCACACGGGACCGGGACCCGGCTCGGTGATCCGATCGAGGCGCAGGCGGTGCTGGCGACGTATGGCCAGGACCGCACGGAGCCGGTGCTGCTGGGGTCGGTGAAGTCGAACATCGGGCACACGCAGGCGGCCGCGGGCGTGGCCGGTGTGGTGAAGATGGTGCTCGCGATGCGGCACGGGGTGGTGCCGGCGAGCCTGCACATCGACCGGCCGTCGACCTTCGTGGACTGGACGGCCGGCTCGGTGTCGTTGGCGCGTGAGCAGGTGGGGTGGCCCGAGGCGGACCGGCCGCGACGGGCCGGGGTGTCGTCCTTCGGCGTCGGCGGCACCAACGCGCACGTGATCATCGAGCAGGGACCGGTGGCCGAGGTCGCCGACCGGCCGGACGGCGGTCTGGTGCCGTGGGTGGTGTCCGCTCGTTCCGCGGACGCGCTGCGGGAACAGATCCGACGGCTGTCCGAGTGCCCGGGGACGGCTGTTGACGTCGGCTATTCGCTGGTGACTGGTCGTGCCGCCTTCGACCATCGTGCGGTGGTGCTGGGTGATCGGGTGGTCGAGGGTGTTGCCGAGCCGGTGGCGAAGACGGTGTTCGTTTTTCCGGGTCAGGGTTCGCAGTGGGTGGGGATGGCGGCGGAGCTGTGGGAGTCGTCGCCGGTGTTCGCGGAGTGGATGGATCGGTGTGCGGCCGCGTTGGGGCCGTGGGTTGATTTACGGGACGCGCTGAACAGCGATCGGGTCGAGGTGGTTCAGCCTGCGTTGTGGGCGGTGATGGTCTCACTGGCCGGGTTATGGCGGTCGTTCGGTGTCGAGCCCGATGTGGTGGTGGGTCATTCGCAGGGTGAGATCGCCGCGGCCTGTGTTGCGGGTGCGCTGTCGCTTGAGGACGGTGCTCGGGTCGTGGTCGCTCGGAGCCGGGTGATCGCGGAGAAGCTTTCGGGCCTGGGTGCGATGGCGTCGGTGACGCTGCCGGAAGGCCATGTGTTGGACGGCCGGCTATCGGTGGCGGTCGTCAACAGCCCGGCTTCTGTGGTGGTGTCCGGTGATCCCGAGGCGATCGACGAGCTTCTGCTGACTGTTCCGGGCAAGCGGATCGCGGTGGACTACGCCTCCCACTCGGCTCAGGTGGAGTCGGTGCGGGACGAGCTAGTGGCGGCTCTCGGCGATATCACGCCGAACCCGCCCCAGGTCCCGTTCTGTTCCACGGTGTTCGACGAGGCCGCCTTCGACGCGGAGTACTGGTACCAGAACCTCCGGCAGACAGTTCAGTTCGAGCGGGCTGTGCGGTCGCTGGACGATGCGGTGTTCCTGGAGATGAGCCCGCACCCGGTGCTGACGATGCACATCGAGGGGACCGCCATCGGCTCACTGCGCCGCGGCGACGGTGGACTCGAGCGGTTCCTGACCTCGCTCGCCGAGGCGTACGTGCAGGGCGTCGAGGTCGACTGGACGTCCCTGCTCGCGGACGGCCGGCTGGTGGACCTGCCCACCTACCCCTTCCAGCGGCAGCGTTACTGGTTGAACGCCGACGACACGGACGCGACCCTGCACGATCACCCGTTCATCAGCACGGTGACGGCATTGGCGGACTCGGCCACGACGGTGTTCACCGGCCGGCTCGACCCGGATCGGATGCCCTGGCTCGCCGAACACGCCGTCGGCGACACGGTGTTGCTGCCCGGCACGGCCTTCCTCGACCTCGCGTTGTGGGCCGGCGGCCAGGTGGGCTCTCCGGCGGTGGCCGACCTGACGCTCGAGTCCCCGTTGGCGTTGCCGGGTTCCGTCACGGTCCAGCTCACGGTCGACGCTCCGGACCAGTCCGGTCGACGGCCCGTGCGGATGTACTCCCGGGCCGCGGACGACGCGCCGTGGACCCGGCATGCGTCCGGCGTCCTCACCGCCGGGGCCTCCGCGTCCGGCGAACCGGTGGTCTGGCCGCCCGCGGAGGCGGAACCCATCGAAGTGCCCGAGCTGTACGACAAGCTGGCCGGACTCGGCTACCGCTACGGCCCCACGTTCGGCGGCCTGCGGTCGGCCTTCCGGGCGGGCACGGACCTCTACGCCGAAGTGGCGCTTCCCGGGCGGCTGCGGCCGGAAGCACGCCGGTTCCGGCTGCACCCGGCACTGCTCGACGCGGCGCTGCACGTCATCGGGGCCGACCGGACCAAGCCGGCCCTGCCGTTCTCGTGGACCGGGGTCTCGCTCGCCGCGCCCGGAGCGTCCGCGCTGCGGGTCAGGATCTCGCCGCGCGACAACGACGTCGTCTCGATGCGGCTGTCCGACGACCACGGCAACGAGGTCGGGCGGGTGGACGCGCTGGCGCTGCGCTCGCCCACCCCGCACGACCGGCTGTTCCGGGTGGACTGGAGCACGGCCCCTGAAGGGGCGCCGGAGGGATCGCACACGGTCGTCACGGACCTGGCCGACCTGCGGGACATCCCCGCGACCGTCTTCCTGGAGGTCCGGTACACCGTCGAAACCGTGCGGGAAGCCACCGTCGGGATGCTGGCGGTGCTGCAGGAATGGCTGGCCGACGGCCGGTTCGCCGCTTCGCGGCTGGCGATCGTGACCCGGGGCGCGGAACTCGCCCGCGCGGCGGTCCACGGCCTGGTGCGCTCGGCCCGCTCCGAGAACCCGGACCGGTTCGCCCTCGTCGACCTGCGCGACGGCGACCTCCCGGTGCACGCGGTCCTGGCGGCGCTGGCCGCCGGGGAGACGGAGTGCGAAGTCCGGGACGGGAGCGTCCGGGTGCCCCGGTTGACCCGGGTCACCGGAGAACCCGCGACCGCGGTCTGGGACACCGCGGGCACGGTGCTGATCACCGGCGGCACCGGAGTGCTGGGCGGACTGGTGGCCCGGCACCTCGTCGCCGGGCACGGCGTCCGCAGCCTGGTCCTGGTCGGCCGGCAGGGGCACGCTCCCGATCTGGTGGCGGACCTGGAAGCCGCCGGCGCGCTGGTGACGGTGGCCGCCTGCGACGTGTCCGACCGGGACGCGCTCGCTCGCGTGCTCGCCGGGGTGCCGGCCGAGTTCCCGTTGCGGGGTGTGGTGCACGCCGCCGGGGTCGTGGCCGACGGGGTCATCGGTTCCCTGACCCCGGCGGGGATGGACGCGGTCCTGGCACCGAAGGCCGACGCGGCCTGGCACCTGCACGAGCTGACGAAGGACCTCTCGCAGTTCGTGCTGTTCTCCTCGGCGGCCGGCGTGTTCGGTACCCCGGGACAGGGCAACTACGCGGCGGCGAACGGGTACCTGGACGCGCTGGCGCGCCACCGCCGGGCCGCCGGGCTGCCCGCGGTGTCCCTGGCGTGGGGGATGTGGGAACCGCGCAGCGGGCTGACCGGCCGGTTGGGCGAAACCGACGTGGCCCGGATGTCCCACTGGGGCGTGCGCCCGCTGTCCCCGGCCGACGGGCTCGCGTTGTTCGACGCCGCCTGCGCCCGGGACGAGCCGGTGCTGGTCCCGGTCCGGCTGGACGTCACCGGTGCCGGGGAGGTGCCCGGCCTGCTGCGGGGACTGGTGGCCGACACGGCGCCGGTCCAGGTCGAAACCGGGCTCGCCCAGCGCCTGGCGACGCTGCCGGAAGCGAGTCAGCACCGTGCGCTCCTGGACCTGGTGCGGGCACACGCGGCGGCGGTGCTCGGCCATCCCGCGCCGGACCTGGTCGAGACCACCCGGGGGTTCCTGGACGCGGGCTTCGATTCGCTGACCGCGTTGGAACTGCGTAACCGGCTGGCGGCGGCGACCGGCGTGCGGCTGCCCACCACGGTGCTGTTCGACCACCCGACCCCGGTCGCGCTGGCCCGGCGCCTGCACGGCGAGCTGGTGGGCGGCCCGTGGTCGCCGCTCGACGAACTGGACCGCCTGGAAGCCCGGCTGCGTGAGTCGGCCGACGACGACACGCGGCTGGCGGTGGCGGGCCGCCTGCGGTCGCTGCTGGCGGGCCTCGGCGGCGGCGCGGACACCGCAAGCCTCGACTCCGCCACCGACGACGAACTGTTCGAGCTGGTCGACGACGATCTGGGGATTCTCTAGATGGACAACGAACAGAAGCTGCGCGACTACCTCAAACGGACCATCGCCGACCTGCAGCAGACCCGAAGCCAGCTGCGCGAAGCCCGGTCGGCGGCCGCCGAGCCGATCGCGATCGTCGGCATGGGCTGCCGGCTGCCCGGTGGCGTGGCGAGCCCGGCGGACCTGTGGCAGCTGGTCTCCCAGGGCGTCGACGCCGTCTCGGAGTTCCCCGCCGACCGCGGCTGGGACCTCGATGCCCTGTACGACGCGGACCCCGGCCGGACCGGCACGAGCTACACGCGCCACGGCGGCTTCCTGCACGACGCCGCGATGTTCGACCCCGGCCTGTTCGGCGTGTCACCGCGCGAGGCGCTGGCGATGGATCCCCAGCAGCGGCTGGTGCTGGAGACCACCTGGGAGGCGTTCGAGAACGCCGGGATCGACCCGCTTTCCCTGCGGGGCAGCGACACCGGCGTCTTCACCGGGGTGATGTACCAGGACTACGCCAGCCGCCTGCACCGGATCCCGGACGGGTTCGAAGGGCAGCTCAGCATCGGCAGCTCGCCCAGCGTCGTGTCCGGCCGGGTGTCCTACACCTTCGGCCTCGAAGGCCCGGCCGTCACCGTGGACACCGCGTGCTCGTCGTCCCTGGTCGCCCTGCACCTGGCGAGCCAGTCGCTGCGACGCCGGGAATGCTCGCTGGCCCTGACCGGTGGCGTGGCGGTGATGGCCACGCCGGGCACGTTCATCGACTTCAGCCGGCAGGGCGGGCTGGCCCCGGACGGCCGGTGCAAGGCGTTCGCCGCCGCGGCGGACGGCGCCGGGTTCGCCGAAGGCGCCGGCGTGCTCGTGCTCGAACGGCTGGCGGACGCCCGGCGCCACGGCCACCCGGTGCTCGCGCTGGTGCGGGGGAGCGCGGTGAACCAGGACGGCGCGAGCAGCCGGCTGACCGCGCCGAGCGGGCCGGCGCAGCAACGCGTGATCCGGCAGGCCCTGGCCGACGCGCGGCTCACGCCCGCCGACGTCCACGCCGTCGAGGCACACGGAACCGGCACCACCCTCGGCGATCCCATCGAGGCGCACGCCCTGCTGGCGACCTACGGGCAGGACCGGGCCGAGCCGCTGTGGCTGGGCTCGGTCAAGTCCAACATCGGGCACACCCAGGCGGCCGCCGGGGTGGCGGGCGTGATCAAGATGGTCCTGGCCATGCGGCACGCCGCGCTGCCGAAGACCTTGCACGTGGACCGTCCGTCGGCGCAGATCGACTGGTCGGCGGGTGCGGTCGAGCTGCTGACCGACCAGCGCTCGTGGCCCGGTCCGGTTCGCCGGGCCGCGGTATCGTCGTTCGGCGCCAGCGGGACCAACGCGCACGCGATCCTGGAACAGGCCCCGCCGCCGGAAGAAGCCGGCGACCGGTTCGCCGGGCCCGTGCCGTGCTTGCTGTCCGCCCACAGCGCGGCGGCGTTGCGCGCCCAAGCCGAACGTCTCTCGGCGCACCTGACCGGGACCGACGTCGACGTGCTGGACGCGGGGTACACGCTCGCGCGCCGGGCGGTGCTCGGCGAACGCGCCTTCGTGGTCGCCGACGACCGGGACACCCTGATCACCGAACTCGGCCGGATCGGCGGCGAAGCGGCAGCGGAGGCCGGCGGAGCCGCGTTCCTGTTCTCCGGTCAGGGTTCCCAGCGGGCAGGCATGGGGCGTGAGCTGTCCGCGACCTTCCCGGCGTTCGCCCGCGCGTGGGACGAGATCGGCGCCCACCTCGACCTCCGGACGGACGCCGAGGCGCTGGAACAGACCGGGTTCGCTCAGCCCGCCCTGTTCGCGCTCGAGGTCGCCCTGTTCCGGTTGCTGGAGTCGTGGGGGCTGCGCCCGGACGCGGTGCTGGGACATTCGGTCGGCGAGGTCGCGGCGGCGCACGTGGCGGGCGTTCTGTCCCTTGTGGACGCCTGCGCGCTGGTGTCCGCGCGGGGCCGGCTGATGCAGGAACTCCCCGTGGGCGGGGCGATGGTGGCGGTCCGGGCCACCGAGGAGGAGATCCGGCCGTTGCTGGGCGAGGGCGTCGACCTCGCGGCGGTCAACGGCCCGGCGTCGGTGGTGCTCTCCGGTGACGAGGACGCCGTGCTGGCCGTGGCCGCCCGGTTCGAGGACTCGAAGCGGCTGCGGGTGAGCCACGCGTTCCACTCGGCGCGGATGGAGCCGATGCTCGCGGACTTCCGCCGGGTCGTCGCGGGCCTTTCCTTCCGGCAACCCGAGATCCGGATCGTGGCCGGTGCCGTCACCGACCCGGAGTACTGGGTGCGGCAGGTGCGGGAACCGGTCCGGTTCGCCGACGGGATGCGGACGCTGCTCGACCTCGGCGTCCGGTCCTTCGTGGAGCTCGGGCCGGACGGGGTGCTGTCGGCGATGGGCCAGGACAGCGTGGGGGAGACCGGCGCGGCCCTGGTGCCCGCCCTGCGCCGGGACCGGCCGGAACCGCACTCGGTCGTCACCGCGGTGGCCCGGGTGCACGGGCGGGGTGTCCCGGTCGACTGGACGAAGTACTTCGCGGCCACCGGGGCACGCACGGTCGAGCTGCCCACCTATGCGTTCCAGCGCAAGCGGTTTTGGCTCGACGCGCCCCGCGAGGCCGATGACGTCACCGCGGTCGACCTGGCCGGAGCCGACGGTCTGCTGCTGACCAAAAAGCTGTCGCTGCGGACGCACCCGTGGCTGGCCGACCACGCCGTGCGGGGATCGGTGCTGCTGCCGGGCACGGCGTTGCTGGAGCTGGCGGTGCGGGCCGGTGACCGGGTGGGCCGCGGCCGGGTCGCCGAGCTCACCCTGCACGCCCCGATCGTCCTGCCCGCGACCGGCGAGATCGAGCTGCAGCTGCGGGTGGACGAGCAGCGGGCGCTGACCATCCATTCCCGCGACGGCGCCGAGTGGGTGCACAACGCCAGTGGCTTGCTGTCCGAGGGCGCGCCCGAGACGTTCCGGCTCACCGACTGGCCGCCGGCCGAGGCCGTCGCTCTCGAGGTGACCGGCCACTACGACCAGCTCGCCGACGCCGGACTCCGCTACGGGCCGGCGTTCCGGGGTCTGCGGGCGGCCTGGCGACGCGGCGACGAGGTGTTCGCCGAAGTCGCGCTGCCGTCCCAGGACGCCCACCTCCCAGCACTTCTCGACGCGGCCCTCCACGCCATCGGGCTGGGGCCGCTCGGCGACTCGGGTCTCGCGCAGCTGCCGTTCGCCTGGCACGACGTCGAGCTGTACGCCACCGGCGCTTCGGCGATCCGGGTCCGGATCACCCCGGCCGGCCCCGGCGCGGTCGCCCTCGAGATCGCCGACGGCACCGGGCTGCCGGTGGCCTCGATCGGATCGCTGACGCTCCGGCCCGCCGCGGTGGAGTCGAAGCAGAACGGCATGTACCGCGTCGGCTGGGTCCCGGTGCCGGCCGGATCGCCTGTCACGGACGTCGTCCTGACGATGTTCGAAACCGGAACAGAACTTCCCGGAGGCGGGAGGCAGGCGGCCCACCGCGCGCTGGAGCAGGTGCAGCGGTGGCTCGCCGAAGAACGGCCGGAACGGCTCGCGTTCGTCACCCGGGGTGCCGTGGCCGTCGGCGCCCAGGACGTCGCGGATCTGGCGAACGCCCCGGTGTGGGGCCTGCTGAGGTCCGCGCAGAACGAGCACCCGGACCGGTTCCTGCTGGTGGACGTGGACGACGACCCCGAGTCGACGCGAGTCCTTCCGGAACTGCTCGGCGCCGGTGAACCACAGCTCGCGATCCGCGCCGGGATCGGCTACGCACCCAGGCTCACCCGGTTCACCACGGGCAGAAAACGCCTCGACGTGTCCACGCCGGGCACGCTGGCCGGCCTCGCCTGGGTTCCGGCACCGGAGGCGGAGCGGCCGCTCGGCCCCGGCGAGGTGCGGGTCGAGATGCGTGCCGCCGGCGTCAACTTCCGCGATGTGCTGGTCACCCTCGGCATGTATCCGGGAACGGCGGCGGTTGGCTGCGAAGGGGCCGGTGTGGTCACGGAAGCCGGACCGGGCGTGACCCGCTTCCGGCCCGGCGACCGCGTGTTCGGGCTGTTCGCGGGTGCTTTCGGCCCGCTCACCGTGACCGATCAACGGCTGCTGGCGCCGATTCCGGCCGGCTGGACCGCCGAACAGGCCGCCGCGGTGCCGCTGGTGTTCCTGACCGCCTACTACGGGTTGCACGACCTCGCCGGAGTCCGGGCGGGGGAACGGGTGCTCGTGCACGCGGCGGCCGGCGGGGTCGGGATGGCGGCGGTGCAGCTGGCCCGGCACTTCGGCGCCGAGGTGTTCGGCACCGCTGGCCCGGGCAAGCAGGCCGCCTCCGGCCTGGACGACGACCACTTCGCCTCGTCGCGGGAGCTGGGCTTCGAGGCGAAGTTCGCCGGCGGCGGCGAATTCGACATCGTGCTGAACTCGCTGGCGCGTGAGTTCGTGGACGCGTCACTGCGGCTGCTGCGGCCCGGTGGCCGGTTCCTCGAGATGGGCAAGACCGACATCCGTGACCCGGCTGAGCACCCCGGGCTGGGCTACCGGGCCTTCGACCTGTTCGAAGCGGGCACCGACCGGCTCGGGGAGATGCTCGGCGAGATCACCGCGCTGTTCGGCCGGGGTGTGCTCAGCCACCTGCCCGTGACCACCTGGCCACTCGGCCGGGCCGAGCAGGCGTTCCGGTTCCTCGCCCAGGCGAAGCACGTCGGCAAGGTCGTGCTGACCGTGCCGAAACCCCTCGACCCCGACGGCGCGGTCCTGATCACCGGCGGCACCGGGGCGCTGGGCGGCCTCCTCGCCCGGCACCTGGTGACCACACACGGCATCAGGCACCTGGTGCTGGCCAGTCGCCGGGGCGAAGCCGCCGAGCTGTGCGCGGAACTGACCGCCCTCGGCGCCGACGTCACCACGGTCGCCTGCGATCTGGCCGACCGCGCGGCCGTCGCGCGGATGCTGGCCGCGATCCCGCACCGGTTGACGGCGGTGGTGCACGCCGCCGGGGTGCTCGCCGACGCCACCGTTTCCGCCTTGACGCCGGACCGGCTCGACGAGGTGCTGCGGCCCAAGCTCGACGCCGCCTGGCACCTGCACGAGCTGACCGGCGATCTCTCGGCGTTCGTGCTGTTCTCCTCGGCGGCCGGAATTCTCGGCGGCGGCGGCCAGGCCAACTACGCGGCCGGCAACGCTTTCCTCGACGCCCTCGCGCAGCATCGCCGGGCCCACGGCCTGCCGGGCGTCTCACTGGCCTGGGGGTACTGGGGACAGTCCGGCGGCATGGCCGGTCAGCTGGACGAACGCGAGCGCGGCCGCATCAGCGGCTCGGGCATCGCGGCCTTGTCCGAGCAGGAAGGGTTGGCCCTGTTCGACGCCGCGCTCGGCGCGGAGGAAGCGCTGCTGGTGCCGGTCCGGTTCGACCCGGCCACGCTGCGCTCGGAGTCACCGTTGCTGCGACGCCTGGTGCGTGGCCAAACCCGCCGGGTGGCCGAGGTCGCCACCGGCCCCGCCTTGGACCGTTCGAAATCCGCGCTGCTGGACCTGGTCTGTGAGCACGCGGCGATGGTGCTCGGCTTCGGCTCGGCGGCCGAGATCGACCGCGGCCGGGCCTTCCGGGACCTGGGCTTCGACTCGCTCACCTCGGTCGAGCTGCGCAACCGGCTGGCCGCCGCCACCGGTCTGCGGCTGCCGTCCACGCTGGTGTTCGACCAGCCGACCCCGAACGCGCTGGCGGCTCTGCTGCACAAGGAACTGGCCGGCGCGCCGGCCGAGGCGGCGCCCGCCGTCCGAGCCGCGCCCGCCGACGAGCCGATCGCCATCGTGTCGATGAGCTGCCGGCTGCCCGGCGGAGTGGACTCTCCCGAGGACCTGTGGGAGCTGGTCGCCGCCGGCCGGGACGCCATCGCGGGGTTCCCGGTCGATCGCGGCTGGGACATCGGCGGGCTCGGGCCCAGCGGGGGCGGATTCCGGTACGACGCCGCCGAGTTCGACGCGGGCTTCTTCGGGATCTCCCCGCGGGAGGCACTCGCGATGGACCCGCAGCAGCGGATGCTGCTGGAAGGGTCGTGGACGCTGTTCGAGCGGGCCGGGCTGGATCCCGCGTCGCTGCGCGGTGCGCCGGTCGGCGTCTACGTCGGCGCGATCAACAACGGCTACGCCGAGAGTCTGGGCGGCGTCCGCGACAGCGTCGAGGGCTATCTGGTGACCGGCACGATGAACAGCGTCGCCTCGGGCCGGCTGGCCTACACGTACGGGTTCGAAGGCCCGGCGATCACCGTGGACACCGCGTGCTCGTCGTCCCTGGTGGCGATCCACCTGGCGGCCCAGGCACTGCGCCAGGGCGAGTGTTCGCTGGCCGTGGCTGGTGGCGTGACCATTTCGGCGACCCCGGACATCTTCGTCGAGTTCGGCAAGCAGCAGGCGCTGTCCGCGGACGGGCGGTGCAAGGCGTTCTCGGCGGCCGCCGACGGGTTCGGGGTGGCCGACGGGCTCGGCCTGGTGTTGCTCGAACGGCTCTCCGACGCCCGGCGCCACGGCCACCGGGTCCTGGCGGTGGTACGCGGTTCGGCGATCAACCAGGACGGGGCGTCCAACGGGCTGACCGCGCCGAGCGGGCCGGCGCAGCAGCGGGTGATCAGCCAGGCGCTGGCGAACGCCGGCCTGCGACCGTCCGAAGTGGACGTCGTCGAGGCGCACGGGACGGGCACCCGCCTCGGGGACCTGATCGAGGCGCAGGCCCTGGCGGCCGCGTACGGGCCGGTTCGCGTGGGATCGGTGAAATCCAACATCGGGCACGCCCAGGCGGCCGCGGGCGTGGTCGGTCTGATCAAGGTGGTGCAGGCGCTGCGCGAGGGTGTGCTGCCGAAGACCCTGCACGTCGAGACCCCGCTGCCGGAGCTGGCGGAGCTGCGGTTGCTGAGCGAGGCCGAGGAGTGGCCGGCGACCGGCCGGCCGCGCCGGGCCGCGGTGTCGTCCTTCGGGATCAGCGGCACCAACGCGCACCTCGTGGTGGAGCAGGCACCTGCTGATCCGTTTTCACCGGCCACTTCGGACGCTCCGGCGCTGATGCCGTGGGTGGTGTCCGCGCGCAGCGCGCAGGCGCTGCAGGCGCGGCTGGACCAGCTGCGTTCGCACGTGCTGGCGCACCCCGGGCTCAGTCCCGCCGACGTCGGCTTCAGCCTGGCGACCGGCCGGTCGGCGATGCGCCACCGGTCGGTGGCGATCGGCGAAACCCGCGAGGAACTGCTCGCGAACCTCGGCGGGGTGACCGGCGACGCGCCGGCGTCATCCGGGGCGGTCTTCGTGTTCCCGGGTCAGGGCTCGCAGTGGACCGGGATGGCGACCGAGCTGCTGGAGTCTTCGCCAGTGTTCGCCGAGCGGATGCGGGAGTGCGCGGCGGCGATCGGGTCCATTTCGGACATCGACGTCCTCGCCGCGCTGCGGGACGAATCGGCACTGGGGCGGGTCGAGGTCGTACAGCCCGCGTTGTTCGCGGTCATGGTGTCGCTGGCGCGGCTGTGGCAGTCCTCCGGCGTGCGGCCGGCCGCGGTGATCGGCCACTCCCAAGGCGAGGTCGCGGCCGCCTGCGTCGCCGGCGCGTTGTCGCTGGCCGACGCGGCCCGGGTCGTCGTGACGCGCAGCCGGTTGTTCGCGGAGACCATGGCGGGCAAGGGAGCCGTGCTCGCGGTGGCCCGGCCGGCCGGGGAGGTCGCGGGCGGGCTGGCCCGGTGGGACGGCCGGCTGTCGGTGGCCGGGATGAACGGGCCCGCGTCCTCGACCGTGGCCGGTGACCTCGCCGCGCTGGCCGAGTTCGCCGACGAATGTGCGGCGGCCGGGGTGCGGACCCGGATGGTGCCGGGCACGATCGCGTCCCATTCGGCCCAGGTGGACGAAATCCGTGACCGGCTGCTGGCCGCCTTGGCCGACGTGACACCCCGGGCCGGCGAGGTGCCGTTCTACTCCACGGTCACGGGCTCCCTGCTCGATCGGATGGTCTTGGACGCCGAATATTGGTACCGCAACGTCCGCGATCCGGTCGACTTCGAAGGCGCCGTCCGGGCGGCCATGACCGACGGGCACGCCGTGTTCGTCGAGGCCAGCCCGCATCCGGTACTCACGATGAGCATCGCCGACATCGGTGCCGTCGCGGTCGGCTCGCTTCGCCGCGGCGAAGGGCACCTGCGGCGATTCCTGACCTCGCTGGCCGAGGCCCACGTCCACGGGGTCGAGGTCGGCTGGGAATTCCCGGCCGGCGCGCACCTCGTCGACCTTCCGACGTACCCCTTCCAGCGCGACCGGTACTGGCCGGACGGCACCCGGTCCGCCGACGTGCGGTCGGCCGGTCTGGACGCCGCGGACCACCCCTTGCTCGGCGCGACCGTGACCCTGGCGGAGTCCGACAGCGTGGTGTGCACCGGGCTGCTGTCGCCGGGCACCCAGCCTTGGCTGGCCGACCACGTGGTGGCCGGCACGGTGCTGTTCCCCGGCACGGGGTTCGTCGAGCTGGTCCGGCACGCGGGCGACCAGGTCGGCTGCGGCACGCTCGAACAGCTGACCTTGACCACGCCGCTCGCCTTGCCCGCCGGGGAAAGCGTGCAGGTGCAGGTCACGGTGAGCGCGCCGGATCCGTCCGGGGCCCGGCCGGTGACCGTCCACTCCAGACGGTCGGACACCAGCTCCTGGGCCCGGCACGCCACCGGCCTGGTGACGTCCGAGCCGGCGCGGTACTTCGAGCTGACCCAGTGGCCGCCCGCCGACGCGGTCGCGCTGGACCTGGCCGGGCTCTACGAACGGCTGGCCGGGGCCGGTCTGGCGTACGGCGACGCGTTCCGGGGCCTGGGCGCGGCCTGGCAGCGCGGCGACGAGCTGTTCGCCGAAGTGTCGCTGCCCACGGAGATCCGCGACGCCGGCCGCTACGGCCTGCACCCGGCCGCCTTGGACGCCGCGCTGCACGTCCTGGGCGTCGCCGACCGGGGCATGCTGCTGCCGTTCGAATGGTCCGGGATGTCCCTGCGCGGCACCGGGGCGTCGACGCTCCGGGTGCGGCTGGTGCCGGTGGGAACCGATGCGTTCTCGCTGGAGCTGGCCGATGCCACGGGTTCGCCGGCGGCGTCGGTGGCGTCGCTGTCGTTCCGGCCGGCCACGAGCGTGCGACCGGATTCGCTGTACCGGCTCGACTGGGTACCGGTGCGTGCGGCCGGGCCGGCGGCCGAGGTCGTGTTCGCCGAGAACTTCACCGGCCCCGCGGACGCGCTCGGCCTGATGCAGGACTGGCTGACCCGGGACACCGCCGCCCGGCTGGTGTTCGTCACCAGGGCGGCGGTGGCGGCCCGGCCGGGCGAGGACGTCACCGACCTGACCAGGGCCGGAGTCTGGGGGCTGGTCAGGTCCGCGCGGTCGGAGCACCCGGACCGGTTCGGTCTGCTGGACCTGGACGGGGAGCTGCCGGAAAGCGCCGTCGCCGCGGCCTTCGGCGCCGGCGAGACGCAGCTCGCGGTCCGCGGCGGCGAACTGCTGGCGCCCCGGCTGGAACGGCTCGCCGACGAGCCGCGGCCACCGGCAGGCACCTGGCGGCTGCACAGCGGCAAGGGCTCGCTGCGAGACCTGTCGTTCGGCGCGGCGCCCGAGGCCGACCGGCCGCTGGCCGCCGGTGAGGTGCGGGTCGCGGTCCGGGCGGCCGGGGTGAACTTCCGGGACGTCCTGGTCGCGCTGGGCCTGGTGGCCGAGGGCCACCGGGCGATCGGCGCCGAAGCCGCGGGCCTGGTCGTCGAGATCGGCCCGGACGTCACGGGCCTGGCGCCGGGCGACGCCGTGCTGGGCCTGTTCTCCGGCGCGTTCGGACCGGTGGCGGTCACCGACCACCGGATGCTGGCGCGGATCCCGCGAGGCTGGTCCTACGCCGAGGCCGCCGCGACCCCGGTCGCGTTCCTGACCGCCTGGTACGCGCTCACCGACCTGGCCGGGGTCGAACCAGGGCAATCGGTGCTGGTGCACGCCGCGGCGGGCGGGGTGGGCATGGCCGCCGTGCAGATCGCCCGGCAGCTGGGTGCGGAGGTGTACGCGACGGCGAGCCCGGGCAAGTGGGACGCCCTGCGATCGCTGGGCGTGCCGGACGACCACATCGCCTCGTCCCGGGATCTCGGGTTCGAGACCCGGTTCCCCGCGGTCGACGTCGTGCTCAACTCGCTGGCGAACGAGTTCGTCGACGCCTCGCTCCGGTTGCTGCGACCGGGTGGCCGGTTCCTCGAGCTGGGCAAGACCGACATCCGCGAAGCCGCCGACCACCCCGAAGCCGGCTACCGGCCGTTCGACCTGGCCGAAGCCGGCCCGGAGCGGATCGGCCGGATGCTGGCCGACGTGCTGGCGATGTTCGCGACGGGACAGCTGCGACCGTTGCCCACCAAGCTGTGGGACGTCCGCCAGGCGCGGGAGGCGTTCCGGTTCATGGCGCAGGCCCGGCACGTGGGCAAGGTCGTGCTGACCGTGCCGCCGCCGCTCGACCCGAAGGGCACGGTGCTGATCACCGGAGGCACCGGCACCCTCGGGCGCCGGATCGCCGAGCACCTGGTGGCCGAACACGGCGTGCGGCACCTGCTGCTGACCGCGCGCCGCGAGGACCACGCGCCGATCGGCGTGGACGCCGAGGTGGTCGTCTGTGACGTCGGCGACCGCGCCGACCTGGAGCGGCTGCTCGCGCGGATCCCCGCCGAGCGCCCGCTGACCGCGGTCGTGCACGCGGCCGGGGTGCTGGACGACGGCGTCATCGAATCGCTGACGCCGAGCCGGTTGGACCGGGTTTCCCGGCCGAAAGCCGAAGCGGCCCGGCACCTGCACGAGCTCACCCGCGAGCTGGACCTGGCCGCGTTCGTGCTGTTCTCCTCCAGCGCGGGCGTCCTCGGCGCCGCCGGCCAGGGCAACTACGCCGCGGCGAACACCTCTCTGGACGCGCTCGCCGCGCACCGGCAGGTGCGGGGACTGCCCGCGGTCTCGCTGGCCTGGGGCCTCTGGGCGGACGAAAGCGGGATGACCGCCACCGCGGACACCGCGCGGCTGTCCCGGTCCGGGCTCGAGGGCCTGTCCACCGCGGAAGGGCTGGCGCTGTTCGACGCCGCGCTGGAGACCGGTCTGCCGCTGGTGGTTCCCGCGAAGCTGGAGCGGCGGGCGCGGACCCCGCGCCCCGCCGTACGGTCCGATGTGGACGGTCTCACCCGCCGGCTGGCCGCCATGCCCGCGGCCGAGCGGGAGAAGACCCTGGTGGACCTGGTGCGTGGCCACGCGGCCGCCGTGCTCGGCCACGCCGGGCTCGCGGCCGTGGCGCCGGAGCAGGCGTTCCTGGAGGTCGGGTTCGACTCGCTGACCGCGATGGAGCTGCGCAACAGCCTCAACGCGGCGACCGGCCTGCGGCTGCCCGCCAGCGCGGTGTTCGACCACCACACCCCGGCCGGCCTCGCCCGGCACCTGCTGACCGAACTCGGCGCCGAAGCACCCGCGACGACGGACCTGCTCGGCGACCTGTTCCGCCGGGCCGTCGCGGACGGCCGGGTACCGGAAGGCCTGGAGCTGATCAAGGCAGCCGGCGGCCTGCGGCCCACCTTCACCTCGGTGGCACAGCTGGCCCGGCTCCCGCGGCAGGTGCCGTTGGCGACTGGTCCGAACCCGACCGGCCTGCTCTGCTTCCCGTCCCCGATGGTGATGGGGGGCGTCCAGCAGTACGCCCGCCTGGCCGCGCACTGGCGTGACGTGCGCGAGGTGCGGGCCGTGCCGGTGCCGGGCTTCGACGGTGGCGAACCGCTACCGGCCACAGTGGACGCTCTGGCCGGCGCACTCGCCGAATCCGCGCTGAGTCAAGGTGATCCCCGCGGGGAGGTGCTGCTGGGCTACTCCTGGGGCGGGATGCTCGCGCTGGCCACCGCGGAGGCGTTGGCGCGGCGAGGTTCCCGGCCCGCGGGGGTCGTCCTGCTCGACACGCACGTCGGAGAGGTCGACGGGCTCTTCGAGCGCGTGCTGCGGGGCCTGCTGGAAAGAGAACCCCTGTTCGGCCCGTTCACCGGCACCCGGCTGTCGGCGATGGGCAAGTATCTCCGGCTGCTCGGCGGGTTCCCGCCACCGGAGATCACCGTACCCGTGCTTTTCGTGCGGCCCGAGGGCTCGGCCGGTCTGCGGCCGGGCTGGCCCACGGTGCTGGACGTGCCCGGTGACCACTTCACGATGGTGCAGGAGCACGCCGCCGACACCGCACACGCGATCGAAGAATGGTTGGGAGAGTTCGATGCGAGTCCTGTTCACGACGTTGGCGGCGAACGCGCACCTGTACAACCTGGTGCCGATGGCCTGGGCGCTGCGCGCGGCCGGTCATGACGTCCGGATCGCCGCCCAGCCGGACCTCACCGACGCCATCGTCCACACCGGACTGCCGGCGGTGCCGACCGGTCCGGCGCTGGACCTCGCCGGGCTGAGCCGCAAAGCCCAGGAACGGCCGGCCGCCAAGACCGTCTTCGGCTCCGAGTTCGACGTCACCGAGATGCGGCCGGAACGGCTCACCCTGGACTACGTCCGCGGCGTGTTCACGACGTGGTGCTCGTTCGGACTGGAGCGGCTCGCCCAGGACGCGGTGCTCGACGACGTGGTCGGGTTCGCCCGGGCCTGGCGGCCGGACCTGGTCATCTGGGACGCGCTGACGTACATGGGCCCGATCGCCGCGCGAGCCAGCGGCGCGGCGCACGTCCGGATGCTGTTCGGGCTCGACCACTGGGCCCGCATGCGCGCCCTCTTCACCGAGCTGGGCGGCACCGGGGGAGCCGACCCGATGGCGGAGTGGCTGTCGGGCAAGCTGGCCCGGTACGGCTGCACGTTCGACGAGGAACTGGTCCTCGGGCAGCGCACGCTCGACCCGCTGCCGCCGTGGACCCGGTTCCCGACCGGCGTCGACTACCTCCCGGTGCGGCACGTGCCCTACAACGGCCCGTCGGTGGTGCCGTCGTGGCTGTCCGAGCCGCCCGCCCGGCGCCGGGTCTGCGTCACCCTCGGCATGTCCCGCCGCGACCTGTGGGGCGCGGACCGCTTCTCGGCCGACGACCTGTTCGACGCGGTGGCCGGCCTGGACATCGAGGTGATCGCGACGTTGACCGCCCGGCAGGCTTCGGCGGCCTCGGCGGTGCCGGAGAACGTCCGGCTGTTCGACTTCGTCCCTCTGGACGCGCTGCTCCCGACGTGCGCGGCGGTGATCCACCACGGCGGCGCGGGCACGACCGGGAACGCCGTGGTGCACGGGGTGCCGCAACTGGTGATTCCCGGCAACATGTGGGACAAGGCCGGGCTGGCGGATCTGCTGGCGGAGCAGGGAGCCGGTTTGGTAATGGAGCACGAGCAGGTCACCGCCGAGCAGCTGCGGGCGCAGTTGGTCAGGTTGCTCGACGAGCCGTCGTTCGCGGTGTCCGCGGAGAAGGTGCGGGCGCAGGTGGCGGAAACCCCTACGCCCGCGCAGGTCGTGCCGACGCTGGAACGGCTGGCGCTCTGACCGCGAAGGTTCACCGGGTCGGCGACCGGCTCAAACGCCCCAATGTGGCTTTGGGTGCGTCCAATGCACCGAATGCCACTTTGGGTGCGTCCAATGCACCGACTGCCACTTTGGGTGCGTCCAATGCACCGACTGCCACTTTGGGTGCGTCCAATGCACCGACTGCCACTTTGGGTGCGTCCAGCGCAACCAACGCCACATTGGGGCGCGTCCGGTCACCGCACTAGCGAGCGTCGAGGACTGAGGGTTGCCGCTCGCCGGCGGACACGCCCCAGAACAGGGGAGTGGCGTCGTCGAGCAGCAGTCCCGCCGCCCATCGCGGGTCCACCAGCAGGACGTCGCCGTCGCACTCGACAGTCCACTCCGGACAGCAAGCCAGCACGACGAGGAGATCGCCGTCGGCTTCCGGCACGACGTCGGGCTCGGTCATCAGGGCAAACGTCACCGTGGCCGCCACCGGGTGCCGCATCGTCAGCGACAGGCCCGCCGGATGTGGGGACAACTCGAAGTCCGGCCCGCCGTCCAGCTCCCGCGCCTTGGCCAGCCACCGCACCAAGACGTCACTCCACTGCGCGCCGGGGGCGAAGCGGGCCGGCTCGGACTCGGCCGCCAGCGGCACGGACAGCAGCGCCAGCACGTAGTCGCGGATCATCCGAGCAGGCCCACGTCGAGAAAAGCTTTCGACACCGGAGGATCCGCGAACACCCCGTTGTCCCGGAGCATGCGCAGCGTCGGCGTCGCGTTGCGCAGCACGGCCTCGCGAGTCCGCGCCGACGTGGACATCTCCGCCACGACCCGCACCGGGTCGTCGAATTCGCCGGGCATGCTGCGCAGCACGCTGGTCAGCGCGGGTTCGTCCGGCCAGAGGAACGCGAAGATCACCCGGGGCAGCAGCGCGCCGATCTTGCGGCGCAACGGCAGCGGCATCCTCGGCCAGAGCTGTTCGAACAGCTGGCGGAAGAACGCGTGGTGCCGGCCCTCGTCCGCGGCGTGGTCCTGCGCGAGCTCGCGAACGGCCGGCTGCACGGACGGATCCTTCGGCAGCTTCGTCAGGGTACCGGTGATCAGGGTCTCCGAGACGATCGCGAAGAACAGCTTGACCAGCGGCCGGTACGCGGGCAGCTCGGCCGAGTACAGCGCGGCGAGCTCGGTGAGGAACCGCGGCCGGTGCTCGATCGGGACCACCCCGGTCTCGGCCATGACCGCCGACTTGAGCGTGTTGGACATCTCCGCGTGGCCGGCTTCGTCGGTGTAGATCCGCAGCACGTCGTCCTTCATTCCGGCCGGCAGCCACGGCAGGAAGTCCGGCGACCTCAGCAGCGCGCAGATCTCGTTGACCGGGCCCATCTCCAGCCGGACAGTGAACTCCAGGTGCAGGTAGAGGCTGTGGACGAGGATCGCCTCACGGACGACGGCCGGTGCCGCAAGCACTCGCGGGCACGCGGACAGCGGGCACAGATCCGCCGAGAAGTAGTGCCTGCCCGCGGTGAACGGGGAGTCCCGGTGGGGCTTCGACCGCACCCACGACCGCCGGTCCCACTCGGTGAACCTCGACCGGTACTCGCTAGCTGTCAACGGATTCACCTCCTGCCACACTCCACCACGCACGACCCGCGAGCCCCACCCCTATGTTCGTTGTCGCCGCCCGCGAGCCTGGATACGCTGCGCTGCAACGGAGGGAGCAACATGTGCGGAGTTGCCGGCTGGGTGTCGTTCGACCGTGACCTGACCAGGGAACGGCCTGCCATCGAGGCCATGACGCACAGCATGCGGCAGCGCGGCCCGGACGAATGGGGGATCTGGACCGGAACGCACGCCGCCTTCGGCCACCGCCGGCTGTCGATCATCGACCTGCCCGGCGGAACCCAGCCGATGTCGGTCGACACCCCGGATGGCGAGGTCGTGCTCACCTACAGCGGTGAGACGTACAACTTTGTCGAACTGCGCGACGAGCTGCGCCGGCGCGGCCACCGGTTCCGCACCGCGAGCGACACCGAAGTGGTGCTGCGCGGGTATCTGGAGTGGGGCGAGGCGGTCGCCGAGCGGATGATCGGCATGTGCGCGATCGGGCTGTGGGACGGCCGGACCGAGCGCCTGGTCCTCATCCGTGACCGCCTGGGCACGAAGCCGTTGCACTACTTCCCGACCGAGGACGGCGTCCTGTTCGGCTCCGAGCCGAAGGCGATCCTGGCCCACCCCCTGGCGGAGCCGGTGGTCGACACCGACGGCATCCGCCGGCTGCTGCTGGGCTTCCCGACGACCGACGAAGGCGTCTGGTCCGGCGTGAAGATCGCCCGCCCGGGCACGATCATCACGGTGGACCGGTCCGGCCTGCGCGAGCACACCTACTGGCGGCTGACCGCCGAGCCGCACACCGAGGACCGGGAAAACACGGTCCGGACGGTCCAGGCGATGATCGAGGACAACGTCGCGCACGAACTGGTGGCCGACGTGCCCAGGGGAGTGCTGCTGTCCGGCGGCCTGGACTCCAGCGTGCTCACCGGTCTGGCCGACCGCAGCCTGCGTCCCCGCGGCGAGATCGTCCGCACGTTCTCGGTCGACTTCCCCGACCAGACCGAGAACTTCAAGCCCGACACCATCCGGGGAAGCGCCGACGGCCCCTACATCGCCGACGTCGTGGCGCACGTCGGGACCGAGCACCACCAGCTCGTCCTCGACCACCGCGCCCTGTCCGACCCCGAGGTGCGCCGGGAAGTCGTGGCCGCCTGGGACGCGCCCTACGGCATGGGTGACATGAACAGCTCGATCTTCCTGCTGTTCAAGGCCCTCAAGGAACACGTCACGGTGGCGTTGAGCGGCGAGGCCGGCGACGAGATCTTCATGGGCCACCTCTGGCACCACGCCGAAGCGGTCTACTCGGGCGACAACTTCCCCTGGTTCGTCGCCTGGCCCCAGCTGGACACCTCGTCGTACATGACCCGGGAGTTCATCGACCTGATCGACCTCCCCGGGTTCACCAAGGACAGCTACCACCAGGCGCTCACCGAAGTCCCCCACCTGGACGGCGAGGACACCCGCCGCCGCAAGCAACGCGAGATCGCCTACCTGGGCCTGACCCGCTTCATGCGCACCCTGGAAGACCGCCTGGACCGGATGGCGATGCGCGCGGGCGTCGAGACCAGGGTCCCGTTCTGCGACCATCGCCTGGTGCAGTACCTCTACAACGTCCCCTGGCCGATGCACACGTTCGACGGCCACGAGAAAAGCCTGCTCCGAGCGGCGGCCCGAGACCTGCTCCCGGACTCGGTGGCGGCCCGCCGCAAGAGCGGCTACCCCTCGACCCAGGATCTCCGGTACGTGGCCGCCCTCCAGCGGCAGGTCCTGGACGTCCTGGCCGAGCCGAACACCGACGCGTTGTTCATGTGCGACCCGAAGAAGGTCGCCCAAGCAGCCGGCCGGAACCCTGCCGACGTGGACCCCGCGGCCCGCTTCACCTTCGAGCGGATCCTCGACGTCGCCGCCTGGCTGGACATCGCCAAACCCGGCATCAAACTCTCCTGACCACGGCGTTTTCGGGCAAAACACAGTGCTGGTCCGCCGACCGGAAAAACCATGCCGCCCGGACGGGGACCGATGGGTATGTTGACGCTCATGCCGACCTATCGCGTCCTCGTCCGCGGCAAGTTCGACCGTCCCGGCGAAGTGGCCCGTGAGAAGCTCCTCAGCGCCCTGGGCACCGGCGGCGACGACCTGACCGGGCAGGTCTTCAGCCCCGAAGGCACTCTCACCTACAGCCCGCACCTTGGTGGCTTCAGCTACCGGGTCGAGGTCGACGTCGACGCCGGTGCGGAGGCCGCTCAGCAGGCCCACGACCACGCCGAGCTGATGGTCATGGAGCTGATGGACCGCGAGGGCTACCCGTATCGCGATCTCGTCGTCAGCTCGACCTGCCTGGACGACCTCCGCGCCCGGCGCCGGGGTCAGGCCGCGCGCACCAGCTCGTCGCCGGGGTAGGGCCCGGGCTTCGGGCGCCGGCGGCTCCCCAGCCTGCGACCGGCCGCATCCGCGGCCACGAGCCAGGGATGAACTACACCGATCCCGCCGACCGGCCAGTACGCCGGTCCCGATCATGAAGCATTCCTCCGCGGGCCGGCGGAGGCGTACCTCAGCGGCTCAAGCCGCGGTGCTCAGCTCGACGAACGCCCGGACCCCCGACTCGAGCGCGTAGTTCATCGACCCCCCGTTGGGTTCGAAGCTCGTGTGCTCACCCGCGAAGTGGATGCGGTTCTCCGGCGCGCGAATGGCGGGCATCAGCTTGCTGTGGCCGCGCTCGGGCAGGACGTACGACCCTTCGATCCACGGCTCGTGGTCCCACGCCACCGAAACCCCCAGCTCGAACTGCTCGTGCGCCCCCGGGAACATCGTGTCGACGTGGTCCAGCACGAACCGCACGCGCTCCTCATCGGTCATCGCCGCGATCGCGCGGGCGCGCCAGCCCGTCATCAGGACCTCCAGGATCCGCCTCGGGCCGGGCTGGTTCGCCGTCGCGTCGCGGACCCAGCGGATCGGCAGGTCCGTCGACACCGAGACGTTGTGCCCCTTCCAGAACTGCTCGCGCACCTGCAGGTACACCCGGACGATGGACGCGTACCGCAGCTTGCGCGTCGCCTCGATCTTGGCTTCGGTCAGCCGCGCGTGGCTGACGTCGACGTGGCGGATCGCGCTGAACGGCACCGTGACCACGACCCGGTCGGCGGTGGCCCGGGCCAGCCGGCCGTGGTCGAGGTAGGTCACCGTGGCCGAGTCGTCGTCCTGGTCGAGCCGCACGACCGGGGCGCGGTAGCGGATGCGGTCGCGCAGCTCGTGGGCGAAAGCGCGGGGCAGCTCGTCGGTGCCGCCGGCGATCTTGCCCCACCCTTCGGTCGAGGTCAGCATCGAGCGGTAACCGCTTTCATGCCGCAGCCACGACAACGCCGACGCCGAAAGCAGGTCGCCCCCGCGCATCTCCAGGAACATCGGTTCCATCAGGTCGATCGCCGTCTGTGAAGCGCCACGGGCGCGCAGGACTTCGTCCACAGAGGATTGATCGAGCTTCTCGAGGTCGGCCGAGGGCGCCCAGTGCGGCGCGGTCAATTCGGCGCCGAGCTCGTCGGCCGCCGCCGTGACGTACCGGGCGATCAGCTCCGGCACGCCGAGGCCGCGCTCGTGCTCGGCGAGCGGAAGACCCGCCGCCGCCAGGGAATCTGCGTCCGGCCGGACGAACTGGCCGTCGACGAAGTAGGAGAAGTCCTGGTCGAGCAGGTCCGACCGGTCGAGCCCGACGCCGAGCCGCTGCCGGTAGTGGGTGACGTAGTGGCATTCCGGGGTCACGGTCATCGCCCCGGCCTCGACGTGCAGGCCGTCGGCGAACGGCTGCCGCAGCGTGCGGGCCCGGCCACCGGCGCGTTCGGTGGCTTCGAGCACGGTGACCGCGCAGCCGGCCCGGTGCAGCTCGTACGCGGCGGCCAGGCCGGCCAGCCCCGCCCCGACGACGATCGCCGTCCGGGGCGGGCGCAGGCCGCGCAGGTCCTCGCCGAGGTGCCGGAGCAGGTCGGCGGGTGCGGGCGCGGGCATCGTCACCAGCTCCAGCCGCGCTCCGCGGGCGGGGTCCAGACGTTCGCCTTCTCCAGGTACGGGAAGACCTCGCCCATCAGCTCGATCTGCTCGGCTTCGTACATCACCGGCAGGAACATGAACCCGCGCACGCCGGTCTCACGGTGCAGGTCCAGCAGCTGCCCGGCGACTGTCTCCGGCGACCCGACCAGCACCTTGCTGCCGCACGCGAGGCCCAGAGTCCGGGCGATGTCGTCGAACTCGCCCTCGTAGTTCTCCTGGTAGGTCTCGCTGCCGCCCATCAGCTCGGTCGCGATGTCGCGGGCGGCGCCCATGTCGAGCGAGTCGCGCACCCACGAGAACTTCTCCTGGGCCTCGGTGTCGGTCTTGCCGAGCAGCACGCCGACCGCGCCCGCCATGTTGACGTCGAGGGGGTCCCGGCCGGCGGCTTCGGTGCGCTCGGCCAGTGACTCGACGGTCCTGCGGACCTTCGAGTAGTCGTCGGGCAACGGCGTGAACGCGAAGTCGCAGGTCTCGGCGATCAGCTGCTGGCCCGCGGCCGAGACGCCCGCGTTGAACAGGCACGGCCACGGCTGCTGCTCGATGTGCGGGCCGATCAGGCTGCCGCGCAGGTCGTGGTACTCGCCGTGGAACTCGACGTGCTCGCCGCGCGAAGCCCACAGCGTCTTGACGGCTTCCACGGCCTCGGTGGTGATCTTGTAGCGCAGGTCGTGGTCGGTGTCGGTGGGCGCGCCGAGCAGCTCGGCTTCCGGCGTTTTCCAGCCCGGCACGATGTTCCAGCCCCAGCGGCCGCCGCTCAGGGCGTCCAAGTTGGCGCCGAGGCGGGCGATGACACCGGGGGAGAGGTACCGGGTGTGCATGGTGGTGACGACGCCGATGTGCTGCGTCGCCGCCATCACGACCGGCGCGTAGATCGGCGCCGAGATGTGCGGCTGGGCGTGCCCGATGCGGGCGCTGTTCTCGCCGTGGGTGATGTAGCCGTCGGCGAAGAAGACGTAATCCATGCCGATGTCTTCGACGCGGCGGGCCAGGTCGATCTGCGAGGCCGGGTCGAGCGAGTCCGGGTTGCGGTCGGCGACCGCTTTGGACGTCGCGGTGGGCGTCGGCGAGCTGAGCCACATGAAGCCGAATCGCAGCTGCCCGTCGGGGAGGCGGTCCTTGGTCGTGCCACGGGACATGCGCATCTCCTATCCGATGGTTGCTTTCAAGCAACCATGGTAATCATGCTATAGGGTGAAGTGTCAACCGTTTGCCTTGTGGATCAACTAAAATCCACAAGTTATTGAGTCCTTTGTGGACAATTAACGAATACGCCGGGAAATCATTTTGCGATCAACCGGTGTGGCGGCCGCGCGGCCGCGCCGAATGAGTCATTCAGGACCTCCGAAGACCTGAATGACTCATTCAAGACGTTCGCACTCGCCGAACCACCTGGGCGCGCGGCACTAGGCGTTCTCGAGATCCGCCCGCAGGTATTCGGCGGTGTAGGACTTGCGGTCCTTCAGCAGCTTCTCCGGCGTGCCTTCGAACAGCACGCGCCCGCCGTGGCGCCCGGCTTCCGGGCCCAGGTCGATCACCCAGTCCGCGTGCTTCACGACGTCGAGGTCGTGCTCGATCACCACGACCGTGTTGCCGCCGTCCACCAAGCGGTCCAGCAGGTCCAGCAGGTGCCCGATGTCGGCCATGTGCAGGCCGGTGGTCGGTTCGTCGAACAGGTAGACGTTGCCGGTCTCCCGCAGCCGGTGCGCGAGCTTGACCCGCTGCCTTTCCCCGCCGGACAACGTCGACAGCGGCTGCCCGAGCGTCAGGTACGAGAGCCCGACCTCGGCCAGCAGCTCCAGCTTCCGCGTGATCGCCTCTTCGGAGAAGTAGTCCAGCGCCTCTTCGACGGTCAACGCCAAGACGTCGACGATGTTCTTGCCCCGCAGCGTCTTGTCGAGCACCTCGGGCCGATAACGCCGGCCTTCGCACGCTTCGCAGATCGTGGTCACCGGGTCCATGTACGCCAGGTCCGTCTCGATGACGCCGCGGCCCTTGCACTCCGGGCACCCGCCTTCGGAGTTGAAGCTGAACAGACCCGGCTGCGCGTTGTTGGCCTCGGCGAACAGCTTCCGGATGACGTCCATGACGTCCAGGTAGGTCGCCGGCGTCGAGCGCGTCGACACCCCGATGGCCGACTGGTCGATCATCACCGCGCCGGGGTGCTGCTGCCGGAGGGCCCCCGACACGAGGGTGCTCTTGCCCGACCCCGCCACCCCGGTCACCACGGTGAGCACGCCGGTCGGGATGTCGACGGTCACGTCGTGCAGGTTGTGCAGGGCCGCCTTCTTGATCGGCAGCTGCCCGGTCGGCTCGCGGAACTCCTCCTTGAGCACAGGGATGTGCGTCAGGCACTTGCCGGTGAGCGTCGACGCTCGCCGCAGCTGCTTGACCGTGCCTTCGAAGACGACCTCGCCGCCGTGCGTGCCCGCGCCGGGGCCCATGTCGACGACGTGGTCGGCGATGGCGATGACGTCGCGGTCGTGCTCGACGACCAGGACCGTGTTGCCCTTGTCCCGCAGCGCGCACAGCAGCTCGTTGAGCCGGTGCACGTCCCGCGGGTGCAGCCCGACGCTCGGCTCGTCGAAGACGTAGGTCAGGTCCGTGAGGCTGCTGCCGAGGTGCTTGACCGTCTTGAGGCGCTGGCCCTCGCCGCCGGACAGTGTCGAGGTCTCGCGGTCGAGGCTCAGGTAGCCCAGCCCGATCGACTCGACGCGTTCGAGCGCCGCGAGCGCGCCGGCCAGCACCGACTTCGCCGCCGGGATGTCCAGCGACTTCAGCTCGGCGATCAGCTCGCTGACCTCCATCGCGCAGTGGTCGGCGATGGACTTGCCGTGGATCTTCGACGCCAGTGCGGCCTTGTTCAGCCGGCCGCCCTTGCACACCGCGCAGGGCCCTGCGACCACGATCTTCTCGACCTCACGGCGGTCGCGCTCCTTGAGCGTGTCCAGGCCGTTCTTGAGGTAGCGGCGGGTGAGCTTGGCGACGACGCCTTCGTATTCGTTCGAGTAGTTCTGCCGCCTGCCCGAGCGGTCCACCCGGAACCCGCCGCCGTGCAGCAGCAGGTCCCATTCCTTCTTGGTGAACTTCTTGAGCGGCTTGTCCGGGTCGAACAGCCCGGACTGCGCGTAGAGCTGCCACATGTAGGTGCCGATCGCGAACAGCGGCGAGTCCAGTGCGCCCTCATTGAGCGACTTGTCGTAGTCGATCAGCAGGTCGAGGTCGAGTTTCGTGGTCTTGCCGAGGCCCTGGCACTCGTCGCACATGCCCTGGGGGTCGTTGAACGAGTACAGGTTCGACGACCCCGCGCTCGGCTTGCCGTACCGGGAGAACAGCACGCGCAGCATCGCGTGGATCTCGCTCATCGTGCCGACGGTCGAGCGGGCGTTGCCGCCGATCGGCTTCTGGTCCACCACGATCGCCGTGGACAGGTTGCTCATTCGCTCCGCGCGCGGGCGCTCGTGCTTGGGCAGCCGGTTGCGGATGAACCAGCTGAACGTCTCGCTGAGCTGCCGCTGCGACTCGACCGCGATCGTGTCGAACACGATCGACGACTTGCCCGAGCCCGACACGCCGGTGAACACGGTGATCTCGCCCTTGGGGATGCAGAGCGAGACGTTCTTCAGGTTGTTCTCGCACGCACCCTCGAGCTCGATGTGGCCGCCGGTGCGCCGGGTCTGCTCGTTCGCCATGACCTGCGCCTCCTCGTCCCGGGACGGCGCGTGCCCGACACCGGGGTCGATCGGACTATTGGTTTCCGTTCGGCAATCACTTTACCAGCCCGAGTCCTTCGCGGCCGCGCGAGGAGAGCCGTGTCGCGAGGGTGACCTGTGGGCGAGCGGGAAGTGATATCCTCTGATGATCTTCCGACTGCGGTGCGCTTTTCCCTCGAAAGCTGAGGTGGGTAATGACGAAGTTCCACGGTTCCCCGACCGCCCCGCCGGGCCGTCCCGGCGAACTGGAGAACGCGCTCTCCTACCTCCAGTGCGTGCTGGTGGCGCGGCGCACGCGCGCCACCCCGGAGAAGGTCACCTGGTCGCAGTACGACGTGCTGGAGACGCTGCGGATCCACGGCCCGATGACGCCCTCGGCGATCGGGGAGTCGCTGGGCATCTCGCGCCAGAGCACGTCCAAGCTGCTGCGGGTACTCAAGGACCAGTTCCTCATCGAGCAGGCCTCGCGCGGCACCGACCGGCGCGAGCAGACGACGTCGCTGACCGAAGAGGGCGAAGAGTTCCTCATGCGCGCAGCTCAGGGCCGCCGGGAGACCGCGAAGGTCGCCGGCGCGGCGCTGACCGCGGGCGAGGCGAGCCTGTTCGCCGAGCTCTGCCGGAAGGTCGCCGACTCGCTGCACTCCACTCCCCAGCCTTTCCCGCTCCGCGACGTCTGAGCCGCGCCGGTCACGCCCGGCCCCCAATCGTGCACACCGTGTGGCGGATGCCCCGGTGCCTGGGTGCCCAAACGCGGCCGCGGCGATGTCACCCGGCGTGCACGCCGGGCCGCCCGCGCCCCCGTTGCGCCGATCGGAGCAGCGCGCACCGCTGATGGTCGTCAATCCACACCGGATCCCCGGACCCGAGTTGCGCCACTCGCCGTGGCCAGTACGGTTCGCGCGCGAATTCACGGCTATTCACATTTTTCTCAAGTAATCGATTTCTTCCGATAATCGCAACCCTGGGTTATTTGAGTTTTCGACGATTTCCGGCGGGTTGACAGTCCTTCGGGCCCTTTGCATACTGGTTGCTGAGAGGAAATCATCTCATCCCAATTGATCATTGATGCCGCCGTGCGCGGCAGCATCGGACAGGGGGATCCATGCCCGTCGACGGAAATCCGGCCGGGCGCGAAGAACTCGTGCTGCCGCGGCTGTTCGAGCGCGCCGCCGCCGACCATCCACATCGGACGGCCCTGAGCGGCGACGGCCCCGAAGTGTCCTATGCGGACTTGAACGCCCGCGCCAACCGGCTCGCCAGGACCCTGCGCGTGATGCAGGTCCGCGACGGCGCCCCGGCCGGTCTCTTCCTCGACCGCTCGACGGACCTCGTGGTCACGCTGCTCGCGGTCCTCAAGGCCGGCGGCTGCGTCGTCCCGCTCAACCCGGCCTACCCGGCCCGGATGATCCGCCACATCGTCGAGGCGACCGGCCTGCGGACGGTCGTCCACCAGGGGCAGCCGTCGCTGGCCGAGGCGGACCTCCCGGTCCGGCGGGCGCACGTCGCCGACCTGGTCGAGGAAAGCGCATCACACGAGGACGGCAACCTGCCCACGGCCCCGGCCGCCGGGGACGACGCGTTCGTCCTGTTCACCTCCGGGTCCACCGGGCGGCCCAAGGGCGTCCGGCTGGCCCACCGCGGCCTCGCCCGGCTGGCCGTCGCCGACCCGAAGCTGACGATCACCCCGGACGACTGCCTGGTGCAGCTGGCCGCGTTCTCCTTCGCCGCCTCCGGCAACGAGTTCTGGCTGAGCCTGCTCAACGGCGCCGAGCTCGTCCTGCTGCCGCCGGGCCTGCCGTCGCTGTCCGATCTGCGGGACGTCGTCGGGAAGCGCGGGGTCAGCGTGCTGAGCCTGCCTTGTGGACTGTTCAACCTCTTGGTCGACAACGAACTGGACGTCCTGCGCGAGCTGCGCGTGATCATGGTCAGCGGCGACTTCCCGTCCCCGGCGCACCTGGCGACGGCCGCGGAGCACACCACCGCCGCGATCTTCAACGGCTACGGCTGCACCGAGAACTCGGCCATCTCGTCGCTGTACCCGGTCACGCCCGAGGTCCGCGACCTCGACCGGGTGCCGGTCGGCAAGCCCCTGTCCGGTGTCACCATGGACGTGCTCGACCAGGACCTCAAGCCGTGCCCGCCCGGCGACGTCGGCGAGCTGGTCATCGGCGGCCTCGGCGTCGCCAACGGCTACCTGGACCTGCCGGACGTCCAAGCCGAGAAGTTCATCGACGGCGGCACGCGCTACCGCACCGGCGACCTGGCCCGGCTGACCCCCGACGGCGACGTCGTGCTCGTCGGCCGGTCCGACAGCCTCGTCAAGATCCGCGGGTTCCGCGTCGAGACCAGCGCCGTCGAACTCGCCCTGAAGTCGTTCGACGACGTCGAGCACGCCGTCGTCAAGGCGTTCGGCAACGAGGCCAACGAAAAGAGCCTCGTCGCGTTCTACACCACCTGGAGCGGGCAGGAGATCGGCGCCGGCGAACTGATCGCCCAGCTCGCCGACTCCCTGCCGGAGTACATGATCCCCTCGGATTTCCGCCGGCTCGACGCGATGCCGGCGAACCTCAACGGAAAGATCGACCGGGCCGCACTGCACGACCCGCGCGCCCGGTCCCGGGAAGAAAAGGAGCAGCCCATGACGAACCCCCTCGAAACGGTCATCCTGCAGATGTGGCGCGACATCATCGGCACCGACGACTACTCCGCCACCGACCCGTTCGTCGGGCACGGCGGCAATTCCCTGCACTTCGTGAAGTTCGCTTCCGGGCTGCAGTCGGTCTTCGCGGTCGAAGTGCGCCCCGAAGACGTGTTCCGGCACGGCACCGTCCGCGGGCTGGCCGAGCACATCGAGTCGCTGCGAGCGGGTGCTCCCGCGGGCTGAGCCGGCAGACCGAACCGACGCACGGGGGCCGCGATGATCGGAGAGGTACTGACACCATGGACAACCCACTCGAGTCGGTGATCCGCCGGACCCGTTCCGGCGTCACCGCTGACGGTGCGGCCGGCCACGAGCAGCTCGCCGGGCTGCTGAGTGCGCTGCTGGGGGTCACCCTGGGGGCCGACGACGTCCGGCGGCACGAAGATCCCGCCGACCTGGCACGCCACATCGACGACCTGCGCGGCGGCCCACCCGGGCTGACCGCGACCACGGCGGACGGTCCCGCCCCGGCCTCCTACGGCCAGCGCGGCATCTGGTTCATCGACCAGTACTCGCCGCATCCGGCCGCCTACAACGCGCCGTTCGTCTTCACCGTCAAGACGCCGCTCGACACCGGCGTGCTCCACGACAGCCTGCGTGCGCTGCTGGCCCGCCACGAAATCCTGCGGACCACGTTCGCCGCCGAGGACGGCGACGTCCGCCAGCACGTCGGCGCGGAACCGGATTGCGACTTCTCGGTCGTCGAGCTGAGCGCCGGCCGGCCACTGGACGAGGTCGTCGCCGAAGTCGTCGACACCGAGTTCGACCTGGCCACCGGGCCACTGGTCAAGGTGGTCTGCGCGGTCGAGCCCGACGGCCCGACGCACGTCGTGTGCGGCATCCACCACATCGTCTTCGACGCGGCCTCGGCCGGGGTGTTCCTCACCGAGTGGTTCACCCGCTACCACGCCGCGCTCGCCGGGGACGCCTACGACGAAGGCGAACCCCGGCCGCAGTACCGCGACTTCGCCCGCCGGCAGCGGGAAACCGTCCGCGGGGAGCGGCTCGAGGAGCTGCTCGCGCACTGGGAGACGCGGCTCGCCGGGTCGCTGCCGCTGCTGGACCTGCCGACGGACCGGCCGCGGCCGCAGGAGCAGTCGCACCGCGGCGACATCGTCCGGTTCGACCTCCCGCCGGAGCTGACCGACCGGCTGCGCCGGCTCGCCGCCGACGAGGGCGTCACGTTGTTCATGCTGCTGGAGGCCGCCTACGCGGCGTTCCTCCACCTGCACACGCGCCAGGACGACCTCCTCGTCGGCAGCCCGGTCTCGCTGCGGGACCTGCCGGAGACGGCCGACATGCTCGGCTACTTCGTCAACATGGTCGTCTTCCGCCACACCGTGCGCGCGGACCTGCCGCTGCGGGAGCTGTACGCGCAGGCGAGCACCGAGGTCACCGAGGCGCTGCGGCACAAGGACGCGCCGTTCGAAAAGGTCATCGAGCGGGTCAACCCGCCGCGCAGCCCGAGCCACTCGCCGCTCTTCCAGACCATGTTCGTGCTCCCGGACTCAGACTGGGCGGCCCTGGACCGGCTCGGCCTGGACGCCGACCTCGACCTCTACGTCAGCCGCAGCTCGAAGTACGATCTCTCGCTGATCGTCGAGCAGGACGGCACCGCGCTGCGCGGGGTCTTCGAGTACGACACCGCGTTGTTCGAGCGCGAGACCGTCGAGGCCTTCGGCGACCGGTACGTCCGGCTGCTCGACGCCCTCGTCGAGAACCCCGGCGGCACCGTCGGCGACCTGGGTCTGCTCTCGGAAGAGCAGGAGCGGGAGGTGCTCGCGTGGTGCGCGCCGCCGCCGGAGGACACCACCCGCCGCCCGGTCACCGAACTGTTCGAGACGCAGGCCGCGGTCACCCCGGACGCACCCGCGCTGGAGCACGGCGACCGCGTGCTGACCTACCGCGAGCTCAACGGCCGCGCCAACCGCCTGGCCCGCGACCTGCGGGCGAAGGGCGTCGGACGCGGCGACCGCGTCGGCATCCACGTGCCACGGTCGCCGGAGATGGTCGTGGCACTGCTGGGGGTCCTGAAGGCGGGGGCCGCGTACGTGCCGGTCGACCCGTCCTACCCGGCCGAGCGGATCGAGTACATGCTGGCCGACTCCGGCGTCGCGCTGGTGCTGGAATCCGTGGAGCCGGAGTCCGCCGACGAAACCGATCTGGGGCGGCTGAAGAGCGGCGACGACGAGATCTACGTGATCTACACGTCCGGCTCCACCGGCCGGCCCAAGGGCGTCGTGCTCACCGAAGCCACGGTCACCAACCTCGTCGAGTACATGCGCCGGACCTCGCCCATCGGCGCGACCGGCCGGACGCTGCAGTACATGACGTTGTCGTTCGACGTCTCGGTGATGGAGATCCTGGGGACGCTCTGCGCGGGCGGCACGCTCGTGCTGATCGACGAAGAACTGCAGAAGGACCTGCACCGGCTGAGCGACTTCCTGCGCGAGCGGGGCATTTCGCGGACCTACCTGCCTTATGTCGCCGTGCAGCAGCTGGCCGCCGTGGCCGAGGACAAGCCGTTCCCCGACCTGGTGGAGGTCGCGTCCGTCGGCGAACAGCTGGTGATCACCCCGCAGATCCGCGAATTCTTCGCCCGGCGCCCGGAAATCCGGTTCCTCAACATGTACGGGCCGTCCGAGACGCACCTCGCGTCCGCGCACGAGCTGACCGGGGACCCGGCCGGGTGGCCGGAGGCGCCGTCGATCGGCGGCCCGATCGGGGGCCTGTCGATGCTGGCCCTCGACGAGGGCGGCCGGCTCGTCCCGCCCGGCGTGCCGGGGGAGCTGTACCTCGGCGGCGACCTGCTCTCGCCCGGCTACCACGGCCTGCCCGAGCAGACCCGCGAACGGTTCGCCGAGACGCCGTTCGGGCGGCTCTACCGGACCGGCGACCTGGTCCGCTACGACCGCGACGGCGAGTTCGACTACCTCGGGCGCGCCGACACCCAGATCAAGATCCGCGGCTACCGCGTCGAACCCGCCGAGGTCGAAGCGGCGCTCAACGACCTGCCCGGCGTCCGCGCGTCCGCCGTCGCCGCGGTGGCGTTCGGCGCGGGGGACCGGCGGCTGGCCGGCTATCTCGTCACCGACGACGAGATCGATCCGGTCGCGGTGCGCGCCGCGCTGTCGGGGTCACTGCCGGACTACCTGGTGCCGTCGCACTTCGTGCGGCTCGCCGCGCTGCCGATCGCGCCCAGCGGCAAGATCGACCGCAAGGCGCTGCCGGACCTGTTCGACCCCGGCACGGCGGGCTCGTCCCGGCCGCCGGAGACGCCGACCGAGCTGGCTGTCGCCGAAGCGTGGACGGACCTGCTGGGCACCGGCGGGGTCGGCCTCGACGAGGACTTCTTCGCCGCCGGCGGGCACTCGATCCTGGCGACCGAGCTGATGTACCGGCTGCGCAAGCGCTTCGAGGTCGACGTCCCGCTTCGGACGCTCTTCGACGACCCGACGGTCGGCGGGATGGCCGCGCGCATCGACGCCCTGGTGGCCGGCACCGACGACGGCGGCCGCGTCGACCTGCGCGCCGACGTGAAGCTGCCGGAGCACATCCGTGCCACTGAAGGTCCGGCGACCGCCGAAGACGTCCTGCTCACCGGCGCCACCGGGTTCCTCGGCATCCACCTGCTGCGCGAGCTGCTGGCCGAGACCACCGGCCGGGTGCACTGCCTGGTCCGCGCTTCGGACGCCGAAAGCGCGTGGGAGCGGATCACCGCGACGGCCGCCCGCTACGGCATCGGCGATTTCCTGGACCGCGACCGCGTCACCGCCGTGCCGGGTGACCTCGCCGCCGAGCGGCTGGGACTGTCCGAAAAGGACTACGACGACCTGGCCCACCGCGTCGGCACGATCCACCACACCGCCGCGCACATCAACTTCGTCGCGCCCTACGCGTCGGTGAAGCGGGCCAATGTGGACGGTCTGGTCCGGGTCGTCGAGTTCGCGGCGGCCGGGCCGGTCAAGCCGGTGCACTACACCTCGACCGTGGCGGTGTTCTCGCCGAAGCCGCGAGCCGAGGCGATCACCGAGGACGACGTCCCGGACGACTCCGACGACCTCACGATCGGCTACACGCAGAGCAAGTGGGTCGCCGAGGAGGTCGCGCGGCTGGCCCGCGACCGCGGGGTGCCGGTGACGATCTACCGCATCGGCCGGATCGCCGGCGACAGCGAGACCGGCGCCCTGCAGACCGAAGACTTCCTGTGGCGCCAGGTCAAGAGCTTCCTCGAGCTGGGCGTCGTCCCGCCGCCCGAGGAGCACGACACCGACCTGCTGCCGGTCGACTTCGTCGGCCGCGCGCTGGTCCGGCTGGCGCGGGCGCGGCCCGCGGAAAACCGGACGTGGCACCTGTTCAACCCGGACATCAAGACCTTCGACGTCGTTTACCGGGCCATCCGCGAACTGGGGTACCCGCTGCGGGAAATCCCGGTCGGGGAGTGGCGGGCGGCCCTCGCCGACCGCGACAACCCGCTGTCCGCGATGGCCCCGCTCTACCAGGAAGGCGCGCTCGACATCGGCGACAACACCTACGCCAACGAGCGCACCGGACGCGAACTGGCCCGGCTGGGCCTGCGCTGGCCGGAGATCACCCCGGCCGTGTTCACGAAAATGATCGACTATTTCCGTGAAACGGGCGAATTCACCGGCTGAGGCCGCCTCGCCCCCGTTCTTTCCCGATTGTCCCTCTCCAGCAAGGAATGTGCGATGAGGAAGACGCTGCCCGCACGAGCCCGGCCGGTGCTGCACCGCGGCCCCGAGCCGAGCGCCGAGACCCTGACCGGCTACCCGGCCGCCCAGCAACCCGAGTGGCCCGACCCGGCGGAGCTCGCCGAGGTCCGCGACACCCTGGCCGAGCGTGAAGAACTCGTCGGCCCCGCCGAAGTGCTCGAGCTGCGGTCCCTGCTGGCCCGCGCGGCCGAAGGCGAGTTCTGCGTCCTGCAGGCCGGCGACTGCGCCGAGGACCCGGCCGACACCGGCGTCAACGCGGTCGCCCGCAAGGTCGGCATGCTCGACACGCTCGCCGAGGTGATGCGCGTCGGCTCCGGCCGCCCGGTCCTGGAGGTCGGCCGGATCGCCGGCCAGTACGCCAAGCCGCGCTCGGCGAACGTCGAGCACGTCGACGGCCGGGAGCTGCCGGTCTACCGCGGCCCGATCGTCAACAGCCCCGAGCCGACGACGGAGGCCCGCACCCCCGACCCCACCCGGATCCTGGCCGCGCACCAGGCCGCGCTCGGGGTCCGCGCGTCGATCGGGCGCCTGGGCCGCGGCTCCGGCGCCGACCCGGCCGAGCGGATCTGGACCAGCCACGAGGCCCTGCTGCTGGACTACGAAGTCCCGCAGGTGCGAGGGATGCCGGGCGGCCGCCGCTACCTCGCGTCGACGCACTGGCCGTGGATCGGCGAGCGGACCCGGCGCCCGGACGGTGCCCACGTGCACCTGCTGTCCACTGTGGTCAACCCGGTGGCGGCGAAGGTGAGCGCGAAGGCGTCGATCGAGGACGTCCTCGAGCTGTGCGGGCGGATCGACCCCTTTCGCACCCCCGGGCGCCTCACGCTGATCCCGCGGTTCGGCGCCGCCCGGATCGGGCAGCTCGCGCCGCTGGTGCGCGCGGTGCGCCATGCCGGGCACCCGGTGCTGTGGCTGTGCGACCCGATGCACGGCAACACCGTCGTCGCCGACGACGGGCTCAAGGTCCGCTGGCTCGAGGACATCATGAACGAGCTGCGCCAGTTCGTCCGGATCGTCACCGCCGAAGGCGGCGCGTGCGCCGGGCTGCACATGGAGGCGTCGCCGAGCGAGATCTCGGAGTGCCACGGCGCCGGCATCACGGCTTCACGCGGCCCCGGCTACACGACGCTGTGCGACCCGCGGCTGAACCTGACCCAGGCCGTCGCGCTGACCGCCCACTGGCAGCCCGAGGCCGTCCACGAACTGAGGACGGAGCTGGCGTCATGAGCGAGCTTGCGAGCGAATCATCAAACACTGCGCGCGCCGCTCAGGCCGGGCCGAGCGTCAGCGAGGGCCGCGCATGAGCGTGACCCTGGTGACCGGCGCGGCGAGCGGGATCGGCGCCGCGACGGCGACCCTGCTGGCCGAGCGCGGACACTCCCTCGCCCTGTTCGACCGCGACGAAGCCGCCCTGAAGCTGGTCGCGAAGCCGTTGCTGGACGAAGGCCGCACCGTCCGCACCTACACCGTGGACGTCACCTCCAGCACGGAGGTCGACGCCGCCGTCGAGCGCGTCGAGAACGGCTTCGGCCCCGTTTCCGGCCTGGCGAACGTCGCCGGCGTACTGCGGATGGGCCGCGTGGCCGACCTGTCCGACGAGGACTGGAACGCGACCTTCGCGGTCAACGCGACCGGCGTCTTCCACGTCTGCCGGGCGGTCTCCCGCCGGATGGCTTCGCGGAAGGCCGGTTCGATCGTCACGGTGGCGTCGAACGCCGCCGGCGTGCCGCGCAGCCACATGGCCGCCTACGCCGCGTCGAAAGCCGCCGCGACCAGCCTGACCCACAGTCTCGGCCTCGACCTCGCCCCGCTCGGCATCCGCTGTAACGTCGTCGCGCCCGGCTCGACCGACACCCCGATGCTCCGGTCCATGTGGACGGACGAAACGGGGTCGAAGTCCACTTTGGATGGTGATCCCCGCCAGTTCCGGCTGGGCATCCCGCTCGGGCGCATCGGCTCGCCCGAGGACGTCGCCCGCAGCGTGGCGTTCCTGCTGTCCGACGAAGCCCGGCACGTGACCCTCGCGACCCTGCTCGTCGACGGCGGCGCGGCCCTCGGCGCGGTCTGAAAGGAGGCCTGATGAGCGGCATCACGATCGAACCGTACGACCTGCCCACGACCGTCCCGGTCAGCACCGCGGGCTGGCGCGTCCACCCAGGCCGCGCGGCCCTGCTGATCCACGACATGCAACGCTACTTCGTCGGCTTCTACGCGCAAGACGGCGAACTGCGGCGCACGCTGGTCGGCAACATCGTCCGGTTGCGGGAAACCGCGGGCCGGCTGGGGATCCCGGTGTACTACACGGCCCAGCCCGGCTCGATGACACCCGAGGACCGCGGGCTGCTGCAGGACATCTGGGGTCCGGGCATGAGGGCCACGCCGGCCGACCGGCAGGTGATCGACGAGCTCACGCCGACGCCGTCGGACCTCGTGCTGACCAAGTGGCGCTACAGCGCGTTCCACCGCACCGACCTGCTCGACCGGCTGCGGGCGACCGGACGCGACCAGCTGATCGTCTGCGGGATCTACGCCCACGTCGGCTGCCTGGTCACCGCCGTCGAGGCGTTCACGCACGACATCGAGACGTTCTTCGTCGCGGACGCGGTCGCCGACTTCGGGCCGGACGAGCACCGGCTGGCCGTCGACTACGCGGCCCGCAACTGCGCGGTCGCCACGACGACAGCGGCGCTGGTCGGGCAGCTGGAAGGCGCGGTGGTCGCGTGAGCCGGCTGCCGATCCGCGCGGGGTCGCCGTACGCGATCCTGCACCGGCCCGGCAGCGGCCGCGGCGACCAGGTCGAGGTGGTCTCCGGCCCGGTCCGCACGGCCGAACGGCTGGCGGACCTGACGCTGGACGAGGGATCGTGGGAGGGCCGCGGCCGGCACACCAAGCTCGTCCTGCTCCCGTACCGGCAGCTCGCCGAGCGCGGCTACGACTGCCCGGACGACCAGGTCCCGCTGCAGGTGATGGACATCGAGTCGCAGGCGACGCTGACCGTCGCCGAGACCCTGGCCGCGCTGCCCGACCACGCCCCGCCGCTGGAGAACCGGGCGTTCGACCTCGGCGACGACGAGTACGCCCGCACGGTCGAGCGGATCCTCGCCGACGAGATCGGCGCCGGCGAGGGCGCGAACTTCGTGCTCTCCCGCAGCCTGCGCGGCCGGTTCCCGGGCTTCGACGACGACGTCGCGCGGGCGGTGTTCAAGCGCCTGCTCGGGGCGGAAGCCGGGGCGTACTGGACGTTCCTGGTCTTCACTGGCGAGCGCTACCTGCTGGGCAGCACGCCGGAGCAGCACGTCCGGCTGTTCGACCGCACGGTCACGATGAACCCGATCAGCGGCACCTACCGCTACCCGGAAGGCGGCGCCGACACCGACGGCCTCCTCGAGTTCCTCCACGACGAGAAGGAGGCCGACGAGCTCTGCATGGTCGTCGACGAGGAGCTCAAGATGATGGCCGAGTTGTGCGACCGCGGCATCCGGGTGTCCGGGCCGCGGCTGCGGCGCATGTCCCGGCTGGCCCACACCGAGTACTCCCTCGAAGGCGAGACCGGCAAGCCGCTGACCGAGGTGCTGCGGCACACGCTGCTCGCGCCGACCGTCACCGGCAGCCCGCTGGTCAACGCCTGCCGCGTGATCCGCCGGTACGAGCCGAAGGGGCGCGGCTACTACAGCGGCGTCATCGGGCTCGTCGGCAGCGACGACGACGGCCGCCGCTCGCTGGACTCGGCGATCCTCATCCGCACCGCGGACATCTCGCCGGGCGGCGACGTCCGGCTGGCGGCCGGGTCGACGATCGTGCGTGAGTCCGCACCACTGTCGGAAGCCGCCGAGACGACGGCGAAGGTGTCGGCCGTGCTGAAGTCTCTGTCCGGCGAGGCCCGCCAGTCCGCGACGCCCCCGCCGCCGACGTCGTCGGACGAGGTGCGCTCCGCGCTGAAGGCCCGCAACAGGGGCAAGTCGCGGTTCTGGCTCGACGGCACCCGGCCGGGCCGCGGCTCGCGGGTGCGCATCACGGTCGTCGACGCCGAAGACGCGTTCACCGCCATGCTGGCCTACCAGCTGAAGTCGGTGAACTGCGCCGTGACGGCCGTGCCGTGGGACACCGGCGAGCTGCCGGAGCACGACCTCGTGCTGCTCGGCCCCGGACCCGGCGATCCCAACGACGTCGAAGGCGCGAAAGTCGGGCGGCTGCGCGCGCTGGCCGCGGACCTGCTGCGCTCGGGCGGTCCGCTGGCCGGGGTCTGCCTGGGCCACCAGGTGCTCTGCGCGGAGCTGGGCCTGCCGATCCAGCGGCTCGCGCGGCCCAACCAGGGGCGCCAGGCGCACGTGACGATCGACGGCGAGCGCCGGGCCGTCGGGTTCTACAACAGCTTCGCCGCGCGCACCGCCGACGACCGCGTCGCAGTACCCGGCCGGGCACCCGCCGAGGTCGTCCGCGGCCTCGACGACCAGGTCATCGGCCTGCGCGGGCCGCGACTGGCCACCATCCAGTTCCACGCCGAGTCGTTCCTCACCGAGGACGGCCCGGCGATCCTGCGCGACGTCGTCGACCACGCCCTGACCGAAGGAGGAAACCGATGACCACGACCGCCCCGGCGTTCGACCGCGCTCGGCTGAGGGCCTTCCTCGGCCACTTCACCACCGGCGTCACCGTCGTGACCTACCGCCGCGGCGAACTGGTGCGCGGCGCGACCGTCAACGCGTTCACGTCCGTGTCGCTCGACCCGCCGCTCGTGCTCGTTTCGCTGGACCGGCGCAGCCGCTCGGTCAACCACCTCGGCGACGGCCCGTTCGTGGTGAACATCCTGGCCGAGGACCAGCGGGACGTCGCCCTGCACTTCGCGGGCAAGCCGATGGCCGACGACGCCGTGCCGTGGGCCGACCTCGACTCGCCGGTGCCGCGGCTGGCGGGCACGGTCGGGCACGTCGAGTGCACGCCGTGGCGCGCCTACGACGGCGGCGACCACGTACTGCACGTCGGCGAGGTCACCGGCCTCGACCTGGCCGGCGGGCGGCCGCTGCTGTTCTTCGGCGGCGAATTCCCGCGCCTGGCCGAAGAACCCGAAGCACCGCACTGGTCGTGGTCGCTGGACGACCCGATCGCGCCGCAGCCCTTCGCGGCGCCGCACCGATGGGAGGCAGGCAAGTGAGCGAGACGACGACCCGGCCGATGACCGGGGACGAATACCTGGAAAGCATCCGCGACGACCGCGAGATCTGGGCCTACGGCGAACGCGTCGACGACGTGACCAAGCACCCGGCGTTCCGCAACACCGCGAGGATGACCGCCCGGCTGTACGACGCCCTGCACGACCCGGACAAGAAGGACGTGCTGACGACGCCGACCGACACCGGCAGCGGCGGGTTCACGCACAAGTTCTTCCGCGCCCCGAAGTCCACACAGGACCTCCTGGGCGACCGGGACGCGATCGCCGAATGGGCCCGGATGAGCTACGGCTGGCTCGGCCGCAGCCCGGACTACAAGGCGAGCTTCCTCGCCACCCTGGGCGTCGACCCGGGCTACTACGGCGAGTTCGAGGGCAACGCACGGCGCTGGTACGCCGAGGCGCAGGAGAAGGTTCTGTTCTGGAACCACGCGATCATCAACCCGCCGGTCGACCGGCACAAGGCGGCCGACGACGTCGGGGACGTGTTCGTGCACGTCGAGGAGGAACGCGACGACGGCCTCGTCGTGAGCGGCGCCAAGGTCGTCGCGACCGGGTCCGCGCTGACGCACGGCAACTTCATCGCCCACTACGGGCTGCCGGTGAAGAAGCGCGAGTTCGCGCTGGTCGCGACGCTGCCGATGGACTCGCCGGGTCTGAAGCTGATCTGCCGGCCGTCGTACGCGCTGCAGGCCGACACGATGGGCAGCCCGTTCGACTACCCGCTGTCCAGCCGGCTGGACGAGAACGACACGATCTTCGTGCTCGACAAGGTGAAGATCCCGTGGGAGAACGTGTTCGTCTACGGCGACCAGGCCAAGGCGGCGACTTTCCTGTCCGCGTCGGGGTTCCTGAACCGCTCGACGTTCCACGGCGTGACGCGGCTGGCGGTCAAGCTGGACTTCCTGGCCGGGCTGCTGCTCAAGGGCGTCGACGTCACCGGCACCAAGGACTTCCGCGGCATCCAGACCCGCATCGGCGAGGTCCTGGCGTGGCGCAACATGTTCTGGGGGCTCAGCGACGCCATGGCGCTGAACCCGGACCCGTGGAAGGACGGCGCGCTGCTGCCGAAGCTCGACTACGGCATGGCCTACCGCTGGTTCATGACGATCGGCTACCCGCGGGTGCGCGAGATCATCCACCAGGACCTGGGCAGCGCGCTGATCTACCTCAACTCGCACGCGAGCGACTTCCAGAACCCGGAGCTGCGACCCTACCTGGACAAGTACGTGCGGGGTTCGGCGGGCTACGACGCCGTCGAGCGGGTCAAGCTGATGAAGCTGATCTGGGACTCCGTTGGCACCGAGTTCGCCGGCCGCAACGAGCTCTACGAGCGGAACTTCTCGGGCAACCACGAGAACGTCCGGATCGAGATGCTCACCGCGCAGCAGATGTCCGGGCAGGTGGACGGCTACAAGGGGTTCGCCGAGCAGTGCCTGGCCGAGTACGACCTCGACGGCTGGACCGCCCCGGACCTGATCAACCCCGATCGGCTCTGACGTGTGTCCCGAATGGACGGAGGGCCTCCCCGCGGTGCGGGAAGGCCCTCCGGTCTGGGCTATGTCAGTGCGGTTCTCAGCTCTCGACGAGCATCAGGCAGAACCCGTCGTGGCCGCGGCTGCCGACGGTCTGCACGGTCGTCGCGGTGACGCGCGGCTCGTCGGCCACCAGCTGGTTGAACCGGCGCACTCCCTGAACCGCCGGGTTGGGGCTGTCGGCCTCGACCACGAGCCCGTCGAGCACCACGTTGTCCACGACGATCACGCTGCCAGGGCGGGTCAGCTTCAAGGCCCAGCCGAAGTACTCCGGGATGTTCGCCTTGTCGGCGTCGATGAACACGAAGTCGAACGGCTCGCCGCCGGCCAGCGCCGGCAGCGTGTCGAGGGCCTTGCCGACACGCAGGTCGACCACGTCGGACAGGCCCGCGTTGTCGATGTTCCGCCGCGCGACTTCGGCGAACGACGGTTCGGCCTCCAGGGTGGTCAGCGTGCCGCCCTCGGGCAGCGCGCGGGCCAGCCAGATCGCGCTGTAGCCGCCGAACGCGCCGACCTCGAGGATCCGGCGCGCGCCGTGCGTGCGGGCGAGCAGGTGGAGGAACTTGCCCTGGTTGGGTGCCACCGCGATCTCCGGCAGCCCGGCCTCGGCGCTCGCCTTGGCCGCGAGGTCCAGGGCGGCGTCGTGCTCCACCATCAGGGCCGAGGTGTAGGTGTCGATTTTCGTCCACTGGTCTTCGCTCATGTCTCCCGATCGTACTTGAGGATCGCGCCCGGCTTAAGGGATAATCGAAATTCTTTTGCCGCCAACTTGTTTCCCGGCGGCAACCAATGTAGGCTCGAGGGAGATCGGGCGGTTGATCGCACCGCCGCCCCCCGATGATCCATCAAGGCCACTCTCGAGGCGCCGTCTGGGAATGTGAACCGGCGCCGGAAGAAAGGATGGCGACCATGACCGAGAACGCCGTGGCGACCCTCGAGTCGCCGCGTCTCGCCCCGCTGCGCGCGGCCACGTTCCACCACCTGGGGATCCAGACCGCCGACCTGGACAACTGCGTTTCGTGGTACCAGGACTTCTTCGGCTGCAAGGAAAACTGGTCCCTGGAGGAGTTCTCCGAGCTGACCACGAGCCGGCTGCCCGGCATCGTCAAGCTCGTCGAGCTGCGGGCCGGCGGCACCCGATTCCACCTCTTCGAACGCGCCGGCGAGGGGGCTCAAGCACCCGATCCCGGCGACGCGCAGTTCCAGCACGTCTGCATGGAGGTCGGCTCGCCCGCCGAAATGCGCGCGTGGCAGCGCCACTGGATAAAGCTTTACGAGTCCGGTCGATATCATTTCGCCCGGAACGAACCGGCGACGGAGATCGTCACCGACGCCGACGGCGTGCAGAGTTTCTACGCGTTCGACGTGAACGGCCTGGAATACGAATTCACCTGGATTCCGGAGGCCGCGTGATGACCGTTCCCGTGCTCACCGGAGTCCCCGTGCGCGAGGGATGGGACTTCGGCGACTTTCCTTATGGTCTCGAACCGCTGACCATCCCCGACGCGGGCACCGAACCCGACGGCGACGGGCCGTGTTCCCGCTTCGCCGGCCTGTGCTCGCACCTTGAGCACCTCTCCCGCGAGGGCGCGCCGGGCGCGGTCGAGCCCGTCGAGTCGTCCGACCGGCTCTACTGGTTCCGCTGGATCACCGGCCACCAGGTGACGTTCGTGCTGTGGCAGCTGGTCGCCCGCGAACTGGCGCTGGCCGAACGCGGTGAGCGCGACCGCGAGGCCGCACTGGCCTCGGCGGCCCTGTTCACCCGCGGCTTCAGCGCGATGCTGCTCTACACCAGCTCGACGCCGATCGACGTCTACCACGAGGTCATCCGCCCGAGCATGTTCCTGCAGCACCGCGGGTTCAGCGGCACCTGGGCGCCGGACTTCGGCCCGGTCCGCGACCTCTACCGCGGCAAGGGCCTGCCGGACGACGACTCGCCCGGCGTCAAGGCACTGCGCGACGAAGTCGGCTTCTATCAACGGGTCCATGGCGGGATCGCGGCGAAGCTGGTGCCCAGCGGCCGGTCGCTGCTGCAGGACGCGTCCGGCGCCACCGAGACGCACCACCCGGACGTCCTCGGCGCGGTCTACGACAACTACTTCATGACACTGCGGGCGCCCACGTCGCTGCCCGACGTCGTCGCGCAGCTGCTGCGGCGGCTCAACGCCGTGGCGCTGGACGTGTCCGTCAACGGCGTCGACTCCGTGTCCGACGCCGAGGACCCGCCGGCGGAGCTGACCAGTCCCGAGGTCCGCTCCTGCGAGGCCGGGTTCGTCGGCCTGCTCGCCGACGTCGCCGCGTGCGCCGCCGGCTCGCCGGCGGACTGAGCCGTGCGCCACGGCATCGTCCTGCTGCCCGAGCAGCGCTGGTCCGCCGCGCGGGACCGCTGGCGCCGCGCCGAAGAGCTCGGGTTCGACCACGCCTGGACCTACGACCACCTGATGTGGCGCTGGCTGCGCGACGAAACCTGGTTCGGCTGCCTGCCGACGCTCACCGCGGCGGCCGGGGTGACGTCGAAGATGCGGCTCGGCTCGCTCGTCGCGACGCCGACGTTCCGCCACCCGGTGCCGTTCGCCAAGGAGCTGATGACGCTCGACGACATTTCCGGCGGCCGGCTGATCTGCGGCGTCGGGTCGGGGGCCGGGGGATACGACGAGAGCGTCTTCGGCGTCGTGCCTTCGGGTAGCCGCTCCGCGCGGTTCGCGGAGTTCCTCGAGCTGACGGAGCTGCTGCTGCGGCAGCCGCTCACGTCGTACGAAGGTCAGTACTATCGCTGTGAAGACGCGCGGATGGAGCCGGGGTGCGTGCAGCGGCCGCAGGTGCCGTTCGCGGTCGCGGCGACCGGCCCGAAGGCGATGGGCTTGGCCGCCCGGTACGGCGAAACGTGGCTGACCGCGGGCGCGCCGGGCCGGTTCGACGCCCGCCGCTGGGACCTGGTCGTCCCGGAGCTGAAGGACCAGCTCCGGACGTTCGAGGACGCGTGCGTCACGGCGGACCGGGATCCGGCGTCGGCCGGGAAACTGCTGGTGACCGGCGCGACCGTCGGGGGCGTGCTGGACTCCGCGCAGTCCTTCCGGGACGCCTCGGGCACGTTCGCCGACCTGGGCTTCACCGACCTGGTCGTGCACTGGCCCCGCGAATCCGAGCCCTACCAAGGGGATGAGCGCGTCCTCGACGAGCTGGACCTCTCCTGAAGGGAGCAGCATGCCCGCGTACGAGATCGTCAACATGTTCGCCGACCACGTCTACGCCGGCAGCGCGCTCGGCGTCGTCCCGAAGGCCGGCGACCTCGACACCGCGGGCATGCAGGCGCTGGCCCGCGAGATCAACCACACCGAGACGGCGTTCGTCCTGCCGCCCACCGGCACCGGCGCCCACTACCGCGTCCGGGTTTTCACGCCGGAAAAGGAGTCGCCGTTCGGCGGCCACTCCAGCGTCGGCACGGCGGTGACGCTCGCCCGGCTCGGCCTGGTGCCCGCCGGGCGGGTCGTGCAGGAGTGCGGGCCGAAGCGGCTGCCCCTGGACGTGACCGCCGAAGCGGGCAAGATCACCGCGAACGACCCCCTGGAGAGCGAACCGCTCGACCCGGGGACCCTGCTCGGCGCCGTCGGCCTGCCCGCCCCCGCAGCCGACGGCGCCCGCCCCGCCGCGTGCGGCTTCGGCCCCGCGTTCCACTTCCTGCCGGTGCGCCCGGACGCCGTCGCGGCCGCGGAACCGGACTTCGCGGCCATGGCCGCCGCCGGCCTCCCCGACGTGCTCGTGTTCAGCTGGGACCCGGTGACGAACACCGCGCACGGCCGCCTGTTCGCGCCCGGCTACGGGATGCCGGAGGACCCGGCGTGCTCGTCGGCCGCGCTCGGCCTCGGCGTCTGGCTCGTCGAGGCAGGGTGGCTCCCCGGCGACGGCGTGCACGACTTCACGCTGCGCCAAGGACGTGAGCAAGGGCGTCCGTCCACTTTGTCCTGCTCGGTCCGGGTCGCCGACGGCCGGCCGGTGTCGGCCTCGGTGTCCGGTGCCGTGTTGCCGGCCGGATCCGGCGAGCTGGCCGACCCGGACCGCGAGAAGGGAAGCTGACGTGCTCGACCGACCCGAACTGCTCGGCACCCGCGGGGCCGTGTCCTCCACGCACTGGCTGGCTTCGGCCGCCGGCACGGCGATGTTCGACCTCGGCGGCAACGCCTTCGACGCGGCCGTCGCGACGGCCCTGGTCATCCAGGTCGTCGAACCGCACCTCAACGGTCCGGGCGGTGACGTCCCGATCCTGGTCCACGACGGCGCGACCGGCGACGTCGAGGTCATCTGCGGCCAGGGCCCGATGCCGGAAGCGGCGACACCCCAGGCGTTCCGCGACCGCGGCGTCGACGCGATCCCCGGATCGGGACTGCTGCCGGCCGTCGTGCCCGGCGCGTTCGGCGCGTGGCTGCGGCTGCTGCGCGACCGCGGCCAGCTCGACCTCGGCACCGTGCTCGCCCCGGCGATCGCCTACGCCTCGGACGGGTTTCCGTTGCTGCCCAAGGCGGCGGACATGATCGAGGTGCTCGCGCCGCTGTTCCGCGAGGAATGGACGGCGTCCGGCGAGGTCTACCTGCCCGACGGACGGCCGCCGCGGCCCGGGTCCCGGCTGCGCAACCGGCCCCTGGCCGCGACCTACCGGCGGATCCTCGCGGAGTCCGAGGCCGCTCCGGGCGGACGCGAGAACCGGATCGACGCCGCCGTCGCCGTGTTCTACCAGGGGTTCGTCGCCGAGGCGATCGACAAGTACCTGGCCACGGCCGAGCCGCTGGACTCCACCGGCCGCCGCAACGGCGGCCTGCTCACCGGCCACGACCTGGCGTCCTGGCGGCCCACGATCGAGCAGGCGCTCACCGCGGACTACCGCGGCCACACCGTGCACAAGGCGGGCCCATGGTCGCAGGGCCCGGTGTTCCTGCAGCAGCTGGGCCTGCTGGAAGGCTTCGACCTGGCGGCGATGGACCACGGCGGCGCCGAGCACCTGCACACGGTCGTCGAATGCGCGAAGCTCGCCTTCGCCGACCGGGAGGCCTTCTACGGCGACCCGGCGCACACCGACGTCCCGCTGAATCGCCTGCTCGATCCGGAGTACGCCGCCGCCCGCCGCGAGCTGGTGGGGGAGCGGGCGTGCGGGTCGTTGCGCCCGGGCCTGGACGGCTGGTTCCCGGAGCCGCCGTTGCCCGCCCCGGCCGACCCGGACTGGCGCGCGCAGCTCGCCGACGGGATCCCGGCGGTGGTGAAGCTGACCGCGGCCAAGGGGGACACGTGCTGCATCAGCGCGTCGGACCGCGACGGCAACATGGTCGTCGCGACACCGAGCGGCGGCTGGCTGAAGAGCTCGCCGGTCATTCCCGGGCTCGGCTTCCCGCTCGGCACCCGCGGGCAGATGGCGCTGCTGACCGAGGGGCACCCGAACACGGTCGCGCCGGGCAAGCGCCCGCGGACCACGCTCAGCCCGACGTTGGTGACCAAGGACGGACGCCCGCACCTGGCGTTCGGCACCCCCGGCGGCGACCAGCAGGACCAGTGGACGCTGAACTTCTTCCTCAGCCACGTGGACGGCGGCCTGAGTCCGCAGGCGGCGATCGAGCAGCGGGCGTTCCACACCGACCAGGTCCCGTCGTCGTTCGCGCCGCGCTCGGCCCGCCCGAACCGCCTGGTCGTCGAGGCCGGGTGCCCGGCCGAGGTGGTCGAGCAGCTGCGCGAGCGAGGCCACGACGTCGTCCTGGCGGCGGAGAAGTCCCTGGGCAAGGTGTGCGCGACGGGCTTCGACGACGGGTTCGTCCTGGCGGCGGCGAGTCCCCGGGGTCAGCAAGCCTACGCCGTGGCCCGGTGAGCGCTACCACGGCACGGGCTTGCCGTGCCGGTCCAGGAACCGCAGGCCGGGTGTGCCCGCCTCGGCTTCGAGGACGTCGACGACCGACGGGCGCGTCGCGTAGCTGCGCATCAGCTGGTTGAGCGCGGCTTCGCCGGCCTTGTACAACATCCGCAGCACACCTTCCCCGTTACGCCGTTACATGATCCAGGGGGTGTCCCTATCACCGGGTCTGGTGGCATCGACCGGCCGCTGATAGGGACCCCCCGTTACCGTCTCGGGAGGGAAGTCACGGGCGGACGCGGTTCTGTTGGAAGTCGTAACACACCAAACCGTGCTCCTGTGCCAGTCCGGCGACGTGGGCAGACACTTCCCCCACCCTCTCATCGCCGTGCCTGATGTTAATGTGAAGCACCGGGCCGCTCGCGTCTCCGGTCCCGCCGGTGGCCCACGGAGAGTCCTCGGTGTCTTCGAGGTCCCCCCATCGCTGCACGAGAGCCTCGACGAAACGTGCGATCTTCGGAGTCGCCGGTACCTCGTCTTCCTCCAGGTAGCGCTCAGCGAGCTCCGCGAAAATCTCAATGGCTTCGTCGTCACCGTCCGGCCGCTGGCCTTCCCAGACCGCCAAGTCATAACTCATGGACAGATCATGGCACCCAGGACTGACATTCCATTTCCAGTCCCCCTCGCACATGCCTGCTCACCGAAGACGCACCACAAACACGTCACTGGTCTTGACGACCTGTGGTGACAGGGCACCTGCTCCCGGTTGACAAACCCATAGGGACACCCCCAGGCGAAGCGCCTCGCGGTAGCGGGAACAAGCCCGGCGCCGATCGGGAGGACTTGAAGCTCCCGGGGGATCTTTGAAGCGGGCCGATCAAACGGCCGGTGCGTCGATGGCCGGGAGGTGCACGTGGTCTCCTTGACGGCGGCGAACACCGAAACAAGGGATACTTTCGAATAATAGGATTGACCTCGAACGCCTGTCTGGGCGATGATGGATGCACGCCAGCAACGAAGGAGTGGTCATGACGAACATGTGGGAGCGAGGGACGCAGCGCCAGTATCTGGCCGCCGCGATCGCTGTCGCGTGCTCGTCGAGCGACCACCGGAAGCTCTTCTCCTGGCAGGAACAGGACCTTCTGAGCGGCGCAGGCTCCCCACCATGACATAGGACTCGTCATGTCAAGGGAGCCGCCCGTCGGGAAACCGATCCGGGCGGCTTTCGCTATTTCAGGCACCCAAAAACAATTCTCTCCTATCGGCGAGCTTCGGTAGCGCGGCGGTCTCCAAAACCGTTCGCAGGGGGTTCGACACCCTCCGCCGGTGCTTGACGCTGCCCTATTTCCTTTCGGGTGGCGCAGCTCTTTGACATCTACACAGCGGAGCAGACATTTCCCAATGCTCGTCACCGTCGCCTCACACGCGGCCAGGGCGAGCACCGGGTCCGGCCGTCCACAGACGGCCGGACTCACCCGGTGGAGACGGGGCAGCGGAGCCCCACCCGGCGGTAAACCGGACGCCCAAGCGGCACCGGGGGTTCGACTCCCTCCTCCACCACCACGCCCCCGTAGCTCGGCGGACAGAGCAGTGGCCTCCTGAGCCGACGCGCGCAGGTTCGAGTCCTGCTGGGGGCGCCAGCGCGCACGGCCACCACGGCCGGGCGCGTTCCGCGGCCGTGGTGAACTCGGCGGACACGTCGGTCTTCCAAACCGAAGCAGAGGGTTCGATGCCCTCCGGCCGCTCGCAACCCCGGCAGCGCAATGCCGGTCAAGGCCGATGGGACTGCTGGCTAGGTCACCGCCCTTTCAAGGCGAAGGACCGGGATCGATACCCGGATCGGCTACGCACCAAGAATTCGCCCCGGTAGCTCAGCTGGACAGAGCGCCGCGCTACGAACGCGGAGGTGCCAGGTTCAAGTCCTGGTAGGGGTACTGGCCGGCGTGCGCTACGGGCACGCCGGCCCCAGATGCTCACGTGGCCCAGCGGCAAGGGCACCGCACTGTCCATGCGGCGATTCGCGGGTTCGAGTCCCGTCGTGAGCGCTTCGATCAGCACGACGGCCACGGCCCTCGTGCGACCGCACCGGGTGCGAGGGGCACTGGCGACCCCACCTGATTTGGGATCAGGAGTCACCGCGTTCGACTCGCGGGCATCCGACCACGGCCCACCGAGCGGCTCGCCCGCTCGACGTCGGCCGAAAGGCGCGTTGGTCCAGATGGCACGGATCCCCGGTTCTCGCCCGGGAGACACGGGTTCGAGTCCCGTACGCGCTACGCGAGGAGTCCCGGCTCGCCAAGGCTCTTTAGCTCAGCAGGCAGAGCACCGGACTGAAGACCCGGGTGTCAGGGTTCGAGTCCCTGGGGAGCCACCACGCACGATCTCGACGGTGCCGGGCGCACCGTCTCGCGGCTCTAGCCCAACCGGCAGAGGCACCTGGCCGAGGACCAGTCCAGTCGGGGTTCGACTCCTCGGAGCCGCACGTTCACCACCACGCCTCTTCAGCCCAGCAGGGCAGAGCACCCGTCTCGTAAGCGGGAGGACCGGGTTCGAGTCCCGGAAGAGGCTCGTGGTCGTATCCGGTCGCCGTCGCGGCCGGGTGCGACGACGCCCCTGTAGCCCAACGGCAGAGGCAACGCGCTCAGAACGCGTCCAGTCCAGGTTCGAATCCTGGTAGGGGCACCACATTCCCGGTTGGTGTAATCGGCAGCACGACGGACTTTGGATCCGCCAGCCCAGGTTCGATCCCTGGACCGGGAGCCGACGACACAAACCTGATGCCCGTTGGTCCAGCTGGCACGGACACCGCGCTCTGACCGCGGAGACCGAGGTTCGAATCCTCGACGGGCAGCAGCGCCCCTGTGGCGAAACGGCAGACGCACGCGGCTCAAACCCGCGCGCCCGCGTCGGCGGGCATGCGGGTTCGACTCCTGCCGGGGGCACATTTTGGAGGGCTGGCCGAGCCAGGCAAGGCACCGGGTTGCTACCCCGTGGTCCGGGGCCGAGGTCCCGGCGCGCGTTCGAATCGCGCGCCCTCCGCGCACGAGAACGAGGTGGAGCATGGCGGTCTGTGCAGCGCTCTGATGAAGCGACGGATCAGGTTCGACTCCTGGCACCTCGACCACCACGACAACAGGAAACCGTTGCCGTGTAAGGAGGATTGGCCGAGCCCGGAAAGGCAGCCGTCTCGAAAACGGTGGTCGGCGTGATGAGCGTCGCGCAGGTTCAAATCCTGCATCCTCCGCCACGTCGCCCGCACTGCGGCGGTGACCTGGGGCCGTTAGCTCAACTTGCGCAGAGCAGCCGGCTTTTACCCGGCGGGTTCGGGGTTCGAATCCCTGGCGGCCCACCCGCGCCCCTGTGGTCCAGCGGATACGACTCCGGCGTCCGAAGCCGGGAACGCAGGTTCGACTCCTGCTGGGGGCACCACCACGTTCATTCCCTCGAGGCGCAACGGGCTGCGCACCCGACTGTTAATCGGGAGGCACCAGGTTCGAGTCCTGGCGGGGGAGCTGCGTCGCGCCCGGCGTCCCTTGTGGAGCCAGGGACGACGCGCGGTCGAGGGGGACGCGCGCGGAGCGCAGACGATCCTTGCAAGATCGTCGTGGTGGGTTCGACACCCACGTCTTCCACCAGCACCGCTCGGGCCTCGGCCCGGACCCTGCGCGTGCAGCTCAGCGGAAGAGCACCCCGCCGACACCCGGGAGGTGCCGAGGTTCGTCCCTGGCATGCGCACCCACGCCACCGCGGCTCGCGGCGGCGACGTCCTGTAGCTCAGCGGGAGAGCAGCCCGTTCACACCGGGCCGGTCCCAGGTTCGACTCCTGGTGGGACGACTGTGGCCGATGCCGAAGGAGACGAGGCCCCGGGCTGTGACCCCGGGCGAAGCCGGTGCGAGTCCGGCCGGCCACCCCACCTACCCGCCGGGAAACCCGGCGGCAGCGCGCGCGGTTCGGCAACCAGCGGGGCCTCATAAGCCCCGCCCACGTGGATCGACACCACGGCGCGCGACCCCGGCCCGGCGTTCCCGCCGGAGCCGCTCGACCCACTTCACGACGGTTCGTGGCGCGGCCTGCAAAGCCGTGATGAACACCGGGTTCGACTCCCGGGTGGGTCTCCGCCGATGTCCCGCTCCGCTGTGCAGATCCCGACGTGCCGCCGCTCGACGGCGGCCGCGCGCAGCCGGCTCGAACACAGGTGCGATAGCGATCCTGATCCTGATCCTGGCAGATCGCCCGGTCAACTCGGGACGTCGCGTCGGTCACAAAGGACGGACGCGGCACGTGACCGCCGGTCACCGGACGGGTCGCGGCAGCAACCGGAGCACTTCGGCGCGTGCTCCGGTCATGCGTTCGGGGCACCAGGCGGCGGTGACGGTGACCTCGAGATGGGTGTCGGCGAGGGGACGCCACACCACGTCGGGATTGCCGAAGGTGCGCACCTCGCCGGCGAGCTTGAGGGAGACGGCCCCGCCGGTGGCGACGAGCCGCATCGAGGCGTCGACGGCGCCGCTGTGTGCCTCGTGCAGCACACCCGGGCCGGTGTAACCGGCGGCACGGAGCACGGCGAACATCGCGTCGTGGGCCGCCGGGTCCGCGGAACGCGCGAAACCGGCCAGTGGCTGGCCGTCGAGCTGCGCCGCGGTGATCGTCTCGAGTGCCGCGAGCGGGTGCGACCGGGGCAGGGCGACACCGATCGCCTCTCTGGCGACGACCCGGCAGGCGATCCGGCGCCCGCGCCGGACCGGCTCGCGCACCAGGACGAGGTCCAGCCCCGTGTCGAACAGGTCGGCGACCTCCGGCTGCGCCGGCAGCGGGTGCACGCTGACCGCGAGCTCGGGATGCTCGCCGCGGATGCGGGCGACGAGCCGCGGCACGAGGTCCGGCGGGAGCGCGGCCGCCACCCCGATGTGCAGGTGCCCGGCTTCGTCCTCGCGGTAGCGAACCATGGCCCCCATCGCGTCGTCCAGCCGCGCCAGCACCGCCCGTGACTCGTCCAGGAACAACGCGCCGGCCTCCGTGAGCCGGACCCGCCGGCCGGAGCGGTCGAGCAGCACCAGGCCGAGCTGCTTCTCGATCGCCTTGACGGTCTGGCTCACCGCGGGCTGGGCGATATGGAGCCGCACGGCCGCACGGCCGAAGTGCAGCTCCTCGGCGACCGCCACATAGCAGCGCAGCTGCCGGACATCCACCCGACGAATGATAAGCGCAGGTTATCGATCGAGAAAGTCCTGGTCATGGACTTGCCCGGGCGCGGGTGGTGCACTCGATGCCATGACCACGACATTGCCAAGCGCGAACAGCCAGCTGTATTGGGAGATCAAAGGGACCGGCCCCGCCGTCCTGCTGATCGCCGGCACACCCGGTGACAGCGGTCAGTTCGACCGCGTCGCCGCCGAGCTCGCACCACATCGGACGGTGATCACCTACGACCGTCGCGGCACGTCCCGCAGTCCGTCCATTCCGGACTGGCACGCGACCTCCGTCGCCGAACAGGCCGGCGACGCGGCCGCCGTCCTCGCCGCGGCCGGTGCCGGGCCGGCCCTCGTCTACGGCACCAGCAACGGGGCCGCCGTCGCTCTCGAGCTGGCCCTGCGCAGGCCCGGCCAGGTTCGGGGCACGATCCTGCACGAGCTGCCGCTGCTGTCGGCCCTCGCCGATCCGGCACCGGTCGGCGCAATGATCGGCTCGGTGATCGAGGCCGGCATGACCACCGGCGGGCCGCCCGCGGCGCTCGACGGGTTCCTGCGGTTCGCGTTCGGCGACGAGGTCGTCGACGGGTGGAGCCCGCAGCTGAGGGACCGGATGGTCGGCAACGCCGACCTGGTGTTCGGCGTCGAGCTGCCCGCGTTCCAGGCCTACCGCCCCGACGAAACCGCGCTGCGAGCCACCCGGGTGCCGGTCCACGTCGTCGTCGGTGCGCAGCAGGCGGCGCCGTTCTTCGGCGAGGCCGCGGCCTGGCTGGCCGACCGGCTCGGCACGGCCGTGCGGACCTGGCCGGGAGCGCACGGCCCGCAGTTCACCTGCCCGGCGGACCTGGCCGCCGCGATCACCGCGCTGGATCCCGCCTGACGTGCGGGTCCTCGCCACGACCGTCCCCGGCTGGGGTCACCTCGTGCCGATGCTGGGCGTGCTGCGCGCCCTGCTCGCCGCCGGCCACGACGTGACCGTCGCGACCCACCCGGAGCTCCATCCCACGCTCGCGTCGCTCGGCATCCCGGCGGTGCCGGCCGGCCTCGGCGAGGCGGAGCTGCTCGCCGAACGGCTGCGGCGGTGGCCCGAGACGGCGACCCGGCCACCCAGTGGCTGGGCACCGCGGATGTTCGCCGAGATCGCCGCCCCGGCCATGGCGTCCGACCTGCACCGGATGATCACCTGGACACCCGACCTCGTCCTGTCCGAGAAAGGCGAACACGGCGGCGCCCGCTTCGCGGCCGGCCGCGAGCTGCCGTTCGTCAGCCACGGCTGGGGCAGCCCGCTGTCTTCGGTGCCGGCCGGCAACCGAGCCATCGCCCACCTCGACCCCTGCCCCCGATCGCTCAACCCGTCCGGGTGGACCGGGCCGCCCCGGTGGCCGGTCCGGCTCACCACCCCGCGCCTGACCCCGGCCGATCCGCACACCATGGCCTGGGTCGGCGAGCGGAAACGTCCGCTCGCCTGCGTCAGCTTCGGCACGGTCCCGATGTACCGGGACGTGACACCACCGGACGAACTGCTCGACGCGCTCCTGGCCACCGGCGTCGACGCGCTGTGCACCGACCCGCGACACCCGGCGGCACCCGACGACCGGATCCGCATCGAGCGGTTCGTGTCCCTTCCCGACGTCCTGCCCGCCTGTGCGCTCGTCGTCTGCCACGGCGGAGCGGGCACCACCCTCGCCGCCCTGGTCCACGCCGTACCGGTCGTCGTGCTGCCCCGCGGCGCCCCCAGCCAGGCCCGGATGGCCGGTGCCTGCGCCGCCCGCGGGGTCGCGGCCGTCGTCGATGACGACCACCCGGACCTGCGGTCCGTGATCCGTGCCGTGCTGACCGGTGACTACGCCCGGCACGCCGCCGACCTGGCACGCGAAATCGCCGCGGCCCCCGATCCGGCCCAGGTCGTCGAGACCCTCGAACATTCACTGGGCTTTTAGCGCGTGCCGACTCCGTTCGGGGAAGTCCTTTGGTCGTAGATACCTTCTACTGTCCATTGTGGATCAGCCCGGCGCTCGCCCGGAGCAGCAGCGCGAAGTCGTCTTCACCGCCTTTCAGCACCACCTGGATCCGCGCCGGTGCCCGTTCGCCACGGCGCGGGCAGCGACGGGTGCACCACCCAGGGCCCGGCCGAACCGAGGACCCGCAGGGCCGGTCCCCGGCCACGGGACGTCTCGGCTCGCCCCACGGGATCAGCCGGACGCGCTCGGCCGGGCCGCGGCCGCCGTCCAGCAACGGCGTGACGACCGCTTCCGGGCCCACCAGGCCCTGGATCCGCACGAGGGCCCGGGCGGCGCTCGGCGGCGTCGGCGTCACGGCCCATCGACCCGAGCCGCAGCTGCAGGGCCTGCCTGCCGACCACCTCTTCGGGGTCGGGGCGCAACCGGACGATCCCGGCGGTCGGCCGGTCCCGGGTGGTGAGCCAGTCTTCGGCGGGTCCGAGTCGGAGACAGATTCGGTCCCCTTTCGTCCCCGCTCTCGCCGGGAGAATTGGCGTAGGAGTGGCGATCGTGGTGATCGATCCCCGGATATCCGCGACCACGCGTGCCGTCGCAACCGTGGCGAGGGTGATCGTGGCGAAAGGTCCTTGACCTGGGGCGATGCCGCGCATCAGGCTGATGTGTGACCCCAGATGGGCCGGTGTCCTTCCGCCTGCTGGGCCCGGTGACCGCGCTGGACGGCACCGGTGCCCCGCTGATGCTCGGGGGTCCGCGCAGGCGTGCGGTATTGGCGGCTCTGCTGCTGGAGCGCGGACGGAGTCTGCCGGTGGACGGGCTGGTGGAGTTGCTGTGGCCGGGTCCCGCACCGTCGTCCGCCGCCACGATGGTGCACGGAGCGGTCGCGGCCCTGCGGCGAACCCTTGAACTCGGTGGAGGGCCACGGGTGCTGATCACCCGCGACGGCGGCTACACCGTCGAGGTTCCCGCCGAGCAAGTGGACGTGACGCGCTTCGAGAAGGCCCTGGCGGAAGGACGGCGCGATCTCGCGCTGATGCCGGGGAAGGCCGCTCGACTGCTCGCGGAGGCGCTCACCGAATGGCGTGGTCCGGCGCTCGCCGGCGTGGAGGAGGCGTTCGCGCGGGCAGCCGCCCAGCGTCTGGACGAGCTGCACATCGAGGCACGAGCGCTGCTCGCCGACGCCGAGCTGCGACTGGGACACCACCGGCTGATCGTGGCCGAACTGGAGACGCTCGCCGCGGAGCATCCGTTACGGGAGGACGTGTGCGCACTTCTGATGCTCGCGCTGTACCGCTGTGGGCGGCAGGCTGAGGCGCTGACGGCGTACCGGCGGCTACGGACAGTGCTGGCTGACGAACTGGGGGTGGAACCCGAAAAGCGGCTGAGTGATCTCCACCTGGCGGTCCTGCGCCACGATCCGGCGTTGAACCCGGCGCCGGCAGGCATCGCCCTGGTGCCGGCGCCGCTCGGCTCCTTCGTGGGTCGGGCCGGCGACCTCGACCGCATCGGCGCGCTGCTGCGGGCCCACCGGCTTGTGACACTGACCGGTCCAGGCGGGGTCGGGAAGACACGGCTCGCCGTCGAGATCGCTCGCCGGCAGGCGGACGCCGAGGCCGTGGCCGTCGATCTCGCGCCGCTCGCCGACGCCACACTGCTGCCGGGGTTGATCGCCGAAGCCCTGGGCGTGCGCGCCGAACCCGGACAGCCGCTGATCCGGACCGTCGCGGCGGCACTCGCAGCGCGGCCGACCCTGCTTGTACTGGACAATTGCGAGCACCTCGTTGCCGAGAGCGCGAGGCTCGCGCAGCTCGTGCTGGCCGCGGCGGCCCCACTGCGTGTCCTGGCGACCAGCCGCGAGCCCCTCGGCGTGCCCGGCGAGCATGTCCACCCGGTGCGTCCGCTCAGCGCCCCGTCGGAGAGCGACACCGCCGAGCAAGCCGCGACGAGCGCGGCGGTGCGCCTGTTCGGTGATCGCGCGGGGGCCGCCGGCTCCGGGTTCGCCGTCACCGCCGCCAACGTGGAGCTCATCAGCGAGCTGTGCCGCCGACTCGACGGCTTGCCGCTGGCGATCGAACTGGCCGCCGCCCGCGCGGCGACGCTCCCGCTGGCAAAGCTCCTCGACCACCTCGACGAACCCTTCGCGCTCTTGGAGTCCGTGACTCGCGCCGCCGACCCGCGGCACCGGAGCCTGGCCGCCACGCTGGCGTGGGGACACGCCCTGCTCGGAGACGCCGAGCAGGCACTGTTCGCCCGGTTGGCCGTCTTCCCGGGGCGCTTCGACCTCGCCGCGGCCGACGCGGTCGGTGGTGGCTCCGCCGGAGCCGAGCTGCCGCTCGCGCGTCTCGTGTCGTCCTCGCTGGTCCAGCCCGACGAGCAAGCCGATGGCGGCATGCGATACCGGCTGCTGGAGACCGTGCGGGCCTACGCGGCTGCCCAGCTCGACGCGCGCACCCGGAACGAGGTCGCCGAGCAGCACGCTGCCCACTACCTGGCGGTGGCCGAAGAGGCGCGACGGCGGCTGTTCGCGCCGCGCTCGGGCCCGTGGCTCGAGCGCCTGCACACCGAACGCGACAACCTGCGGGCCGCCCTGGCGTGGTTCTTCGCCCACGATCCGCAACGCGGTGTGCGCCTGGTCAACTGCCTGTGGCACTACTGGGATCTCCGGGGTGCGCGGGACGAAGGCCTGTACTGGATCCAGCAGGCACTCACGGCGGTCGGCCCAGGCCCGGCGAGCCAGCGCCTGCCGCTGCTGTCCGCGGCCTCCCTGCTGCACCTGGGCCGTGCCGACCTTGCCGACACCGAACGGCTGGCAGGCGAGCAGCTCGCTCTCGGCCGGGTACACGACGAACCGTCCTGGACGGGTGACGCTTTGGCCCTCCTGGCCACGGTCGACTGGGCCCGCGGCCGCTACGACCGCGCCCAGCGCCGGTACGAGGACGGCGTGAGCCTGTCCCTGGCCGGAGGCGACATCTGGGGCGCCGCCCTCGCCGAGGCCCAGCTCGCCCGGCTGCACCGCGACCGCCGCGAACCCGACGCGGCACGCGCGACAGCGCTTCGGGCACTGGCGCACGCGGAGGAGATCGGTGAGAGCACCGCGCGTGGCCTCGCGCGGGACGTGCTGGCCTCGATCGAGCACCGGTGGGGCGACGCCGAGCAGGCCGCCCGGCTCACCGACGAAGCACTCGCGCTGTACCGCGAAGTGAACTACGCCGAGGGCGAAGCCTCGGCCCTGCGCTCGGCCGCGAGGATCGCGCTCGGCTCGGCGCGGACCGCCGACGCCCGGGCCGCTTTGCAGGCCGCGCTCGCGGTCTGCCGGCGCATCGGACATCGCGCGGGAACAGCCGAGGCACTCGAAGGGCTCGCCGAGATCACCGACAGCCCGGACCAGGCCGCGGCGCTCGACGCCGAGGCGGCCCGGCTGCGGGACGAGACGGGTATCCCACGGTTAGCCGGTGATTAGCCCTCGGCGCGAGACTGCGCTTCCGAACCCGATCAGGAGGCTGCCATGACCGCGCTCACGGACATCAGCGTACCCACCCTCCGTCCCGGCGATCCCGGTTACGACGACGCCCGGGCGGTGTTCAACGCCATGATCGACCGCCGGCCGCTGGCGATCCTGCGCTGCCGCGACGCACACGACGTCGCCGCGGGCATCCGCCACGCCCGCACACACGACCTGCCACTGGCCGTGCGCAGTGGTGGCCACGGCGTGGCCGGCAACGCCGTCTGCGACGGCGGGATCGTGCTCGACCTCTCCGGCATGAAGACGGTGACGGTCGACCCCGGGCAGCGGATCGCGCGTGCCGGGGCCGGGCTGCTGCTCGGCGACCTCGACGCCGCGACGCAACGCCACGGCCTCGCGACGCCGCTGGGTGTCATGTCGGGAACCGGCATCGCCGGGCTCACCCTCGGCGGCGGCCTGGGCTGGCTCAACGGCCCACACGGCCTGGCCTGCGACAACCTGGTCGGCGCCGAGGTGGTGACCGCCGACGGCGACATCCTGGACGTCGGCCCCGACGCGCACGCCGACCTGCTCTGGGGGCTGCGCGGCGGTGGCGGCAACTTCGGTGTGGTGACCTCCTTCCGCTACCGCCTGCATCCGGTCGCGCAGGTCCTCGCCGGAGCGCTCACCTACCCCTGGCCGGTCGCGCGCGACGTCCTGCACGAACACCATCGCTTCATGGCCGCCGCACCCGACGAACTGACCAGCTCGGTCTCCCTGGGAGTCGACTCCGACGGCCGCCCGGGCATCACCGTCGTCCTCTGCTGGTCCGGCGATCCCGACGAGGGAGAACGCGCACTGCGGCCGCTGCGCGCGTTCGGCTCGCCCCGCGAGGACTCCATCGCGCCGGTCGCCTACCTCGACTGGCAGCGCCTGCCCGACGCCGGCTTCCCCCGTGGACGTCAGCACTACTGGAAATCCGGCTACCTGCGCCACCTCACCGACGCCGCCGTCGACGCCCTGCTCGCCGTCGTGCCGACCATCCCGACCCCCGAGACCGGAATCGGGCTGCAGGGACTGCGGGGTGCCGCCGCCCGGGTGCCCGCGGACGCCACCGCCTTCCCGCACCGAGCCCAGCAGTACGACCTGCTCATCTTGGCCCAGTGGGCCGATCCGGCCCGCACCGACGAGCTCGTGAGCTGGGCCCGGCGTGCGTTCGACGCCGTGGCACCCCACCTCGAAGACGCCGTCTACGTCAACAACCTCGGCAACGAAGGACCCGAACGCGTCAAATCGGCGTACGGCCCCAACCACGACCGCCTGGCCGCGCTCAAACGCGCCTACGACCCGGCCAATGTGTTCCGGCTCAATCACAACGTCGCGCCGCTTCTACCCTGATCCACCTGCACGTCCGACCACATACGGTTCGAGGTCATCCGGAAAACACCCGTGGTCCCGGCGGGGAGGGCGCGGTCGAGTAGAGCGCCCGGCGGACGGTGATCCTGGCCAGCGCGATGTCGAACTCGTCCACCGGCAACGCAGCTAAAAGCGCGCCTCCAGAGCGAAGTCCTGCCCGATCGTGCTGGCGCGCTGATCGATATGGCGGACGTCCTCCGCGCGGTCGGCCGCGGCGAGCCGGTCGTTGATGCCGGCCAAGCCGGAGATGTCGGCGATCTTCCGGACGGGGACGAACCAGCGGCGCCGGAACCGGCCGCCTTCGCCTTCGACCCCGCCCTTCTCGCGGGCGCCTTCTTTGCCTGGCATGCAATAGAAGCGTCAGCTGACCGGCGAGCGGCTCCAGGTCTTCGCGGGGCGGTCCGGCCATGAACTCACGCCCAGCTGGTTTCGGCGCTTCTGCAGGGAGGAACGCTTGTCGGAGTCGGACCGGCTCGGCAACGTTCTCGCCGGCGCCGGGGAGATGGGCCAGCGCCCCGGCGGCGGCGTCTCGCGCCGCGCCCTGCCGCATCAGGCTCTCGACGACCGGGCGGTGCCGGGCCCCGCCGGGACTGCCCAGCGGTGACGTGCTCCCCGGCTGATGGGGATCAGGCGGTCGCCAGGACCTTCAGCCGCGAGATGTCGGCGCTGAACTGGTCCTGGCCGATCGGCGAGGAGCTTGTGCTTTTGGTCGACATCGCCGGCGGCCAACCGGCCGGACGGCGCGTTCACCACTGGGCAGCGCGGATGAGGCGGGATCAGAGGTCGTAGAGGCGCTTCCAGTTCTCGCGCGAGGTCAGCTCGGGCATGGCGCGCTTGTACCGCTCCTGCACCGCGGCGCCTTCCTTACGCAGCCGCTGGATCACCCGGACGCCGCGTTTGGTCAGGTCCAATGTCTTGGTCCGGTCGTAGGAGCGGACGCGGACGCCTTCCTGGTTCGCGTCGGTGACGACCACGGTGTCGAACAGCGCGATGTGCCACCAGTGGGCTTCGTCCGCGGGGACGGCGCCGAGCCCGAACCGATGGCGGCCCCTGGCCTGGTCGAGGATCCGCTTGATCAGGACCATGACAGCCCGGCTGGGCGGTGGCGCGCTGTTGATGATGCCGATGTCGTTGGAGGCGATGCCGGGGACGTCGGTGGCCTTGTGGCGTTTGGTTTCGGGGTAGGCGTCGCGGATGCGGCGGATTTCCTGCATCGCTTCGACGCCGCCGTCACGCAGGATCTGCGGGCCTTCCAGGAAGTCCTCGACGGCTTTGATCAGTGTCGCCGACAGGCCGTACTGCATGCCGAGCAGGTAGCGCACCAGCTGGGCGAGCAGGACCCGGGAGAGGAGGTTGAGGTTGAACGGCGAGTGCAGCGCGGCGGTGATGATCGAGTTGCGGAGGTTGAAGTACCGGTGCCACTCGTCCCAGTCCTTCATGTGGAAGTCCGCGTGCCACACGCCCGCACCCGGCAGGGTGACGGTCGGGAAGCCGTGCGCGCGGGCGCGGTAGGAGTACTCCGCGTCGTCCCACTGGAAGAAGAACGGCAGCGGGTAGCCGGTGGCCTGCACGACCTCGTAGGGGATCAGGCAGGACCACCAGCCGTTGTAGCCGGCGTCCAGACGGCGTTCCTGGCGGTTGGGCTTGAGTGTTTCCTCGTCCACGCCGAGCAGGTCGGCCGTCGACAGCGAGTGCTCGACCGGCTGGCCGGGCTCGAGGGTGTTGAGCCGGGCGTA
>NZ_JBFBBN010000042.1:0-90541 GCF_040682715.1 Amycolatopsis sp. NPDC051128
TTCGCTACGCGCGGTGGCGGCTCAGAACTTCCTCAATGTGCCATTCACGGCCGTGGGCGAGGACCTGAAACGGGTCAATCGGGCAGCAGCCACCCTTCGCCGAGAGGCGCGGTCGCGCTATCCGGCCTGCTCCTTCGTGCACCACCAGGTCGACCGGCCGCCGACGGTGCCGTGGACCATTTCCGCGCCGCAGCGCGGGCAGTGGTCGCCGGCGCGGCGGTGCCCGATGATCTCGCCCGTGTGCACGCCGCCGTGCTTGATCGCGGCGCGCAGGGCTTTCCGGAGCGACCGGTGGAGGTGCGCGAGGTTGTCGTCGTCCAGTTCGTTCACCGGGCGGGCCGGGCTGATCGCGGCCTGCCACAGGGTTTCGTCGGCCAGCAGGTTCCCGATCCCGGCCAGCACGGACTGGTCCAGCAGCCGCGCCTTCACCGGCGCCCGCCCGCGGCCGACGCGGGCGCGGAAGTCCCGGCGCGACACCTCCCCGGCGTCCGGGCCGAGCGCGTCGAGATCGGGGTCGAGCCGCACCCGGCTGAGCCGCCGCGTGTCGAAGAGCCGCAGCCGTTCGCCGTCGGCGAAGGTGATCCCGAACCGGAACCATTCGGGTTTCTCTTCGCGCCCGCGGAACCGCCGCGGCCCGGGCGGTCCGCTCTCGCCCCCGAACCGCAGCTGCCCGGCCATCCCGAGGTGCAGGCCGAGGTGCGGCCCGGGCCGGCCGTCACCGCCTTCGGTTTCGCACCACAGTGTCTTGCCCCGCCGGTGCGCTTCGGTGAGCCGCCCGCCCCGCAGCGCGGCGCCGATGTCCTCGGGCGCGTGCGGACGGCAGACCCAGTCGTCGTGGTCGTCGACGTCCCGGATCTTCCGGCCGAGGGCGCCGGCGAGCACCTGGCGGGCGAGTTCCACTTCGGGGAGTTCCGGCACGGAACCAGTCTGCCGACTCAGCTCACCGCTTGCCGGACGAGTGCGGCGATGCGCGCCTCGACCTCGGGCGTGACTTCGGTCAGGGCGTAGCTCGTCGCCCACATCGAGCCTTCGTCCAGGCCGGCCGGGTCGTTGAACCCGAGCGTGGCGTAGCGGGCCTTGAACTTGGACCGGGGCTGGAAGAAGCAGACGTTCTTGCCGTTCAGCGCGTAGGCGGGCATCCCGTACCAGAGCTTCGGCGCGAGCACCGGGGCGTTGGCCTTGACGATCGCGTGGACGCGTTCGGCCATGACCCGGTCGGTGTCCGGCATCTCGGCGATCTTGGCGAGGACGTCCCGCTCCGCTTCGGCGGCGTCGTTCCCCCGCCGCGCCGCCTTCTTCACTTCCCGGGCGTGGTCCTTCATCGCGGCCCGTTCCTCGGCCGTGAATCCTTCGTACGTGCTGGTCATGACATGGTCCTTCGCGGTGGCTGGAGAACGATCAGGACAGGTGCGCCGACGCGGTGGTCTCCCAGGCGAAACCGTCCGGGTCGGTGAACGGCTCGGCCGCGCCGCCGACCGCGATCCGGTGCGAACCGGTGCCGTCGGGGGCGACGCCGGCGTCCTTGGCGAGGGCGCGGCGCCGGTACAGCGCCAGCTTGACCGGGCTCGACCCGGCTTCGAACTCGACGTACACGCGCCCGAAGCTCTTCCCGACGGTCAGGCCGTGGTCGAGGTAGAACTTCTTGCTCGCGGCCACGTCGGCGACGCCCAGCAGGAGCACGAGGGCGTCGAACTTCCGGGTGACCGGGCCCGTGTTCTTCTTGGCCGAGGTCGCGATCTTCCAGATCGTCCCGTCCGGAGCCCGCACGCTGCCGCCGTAGCCCCACAGGGACTTCGTGACGGGCTTGAGCGTGGTGGCCCCGGCGTCGAGGGCGGTGCCGATCAGCGAATCGACGTCGGCCGGCTGGGCGACCGTGAGGGAGAGGGTGAACCCGCGGAAGCCGGTGCTCGGCTCCTGCGAGGCGCGGAAACGCAGCTGGGTGTCCAGCCCGAAGGCGGCGGAGTAGAAGCGTTCGGCGGCGGCGGGGTCGGCCACCTCGAGGGTGATGCTTTCGATTGAGGTCATGGCGGTAACGCTAGATCCGGCCCCTGACCGGCGCTTCTCGATTCCTGATCGGTCTGCCCCCGGTATGTTCGTGACCGGGGAGGGGAGGAAGGCGCGTGACGAGGGGTCTGGTGATCGAGCGGTTCGACCCGCGGCGAGCCACGGAGGCGGATCTCGCGGGCTACCACGACGTGGTGGCGGCGAGCGAGGCGACCGATCGGCCGGGGGAGCCGGGGCTGCCGTTCGAGGAGCTGGCCGGCCGGCTGACCAGACCGCTGCCCGGCCTGGGCCCGGCGGCGCACTGGGTGGGGTACCGCGAGCACGAATTCGTCGCGGTCGCCGAGGCGCGCTTCCTCGAGGACGAGAACAGCGGGATCGGCCTCACCGAGATCAGCGTCCACCCCGGGCATCGTTGCGTGGGGATCGGCACGGCGATGCTCCGCGCGGTGGTGCCGGAGCTGAGGGCGAGGAGCCGCGAGGTCGTCGAAGGCTGGCAGGTGGTCGCCGGCTCCGCCGGCCAGCGGTGGGCCGAGGCGTGGGGTTTCCGGCCGGTCCGCACGATCGCCAGGCAGGCCCTCGTCGTCGCGGAGGCCGACCGGTCGGCGTGGGACGTCGCGGTGCCAGCGGGCTACCGGCCACGCCGGTGGTCCGGTGCCGCGCCGGACGACGTCGTCGCGTCCTACGCCCGTGCGCGCGGCGCGATCCACGACGCTCCACTGGGACAGTCGGGCTACCGGTGGCCGGAGTGGACGGTGGACCGGGTGCGCGCCGCCGAGGCCGGCTTCCGGGAGCAGGGGATCGAACAGCAGGTCGTCGTCGCGATCCACGAGGCGAGCGGCGACGTCGCCGGGTTCACCGAGGTGTGCGTGCACCCGCGCCGGCCGGACTGGGCTTACCAGCGGGACACCGCGGTGCTCGCCGCGCACCGGGGCCACGGTCTGGGCCGTTGCGTCAAGGCGCACATGGCGCGGTGGCTGGTCGCGGAGCGGCCCGCGCTGCAGCGGATCAGCACGACGACCGGTGCCGAGAACACGCACATGATCCGCGTCAACCACGCGGTCGGCTACACGACGCAGCGAAGCATGATCGCCGTCCAGGAGGATCTCGCCGCGCTGGAAGCCCGGCTCGCGGAAAAGACTTGGACGGGGCGGCGTTCGCCCTGATAGCTTGCCGAAGATCGTGACCGGCTGGTGGAGGTGAGACCCATGAACGTTGTATCGAGGTGGGTGCTCCCCCTTGTCGTCACGGTCGGGCGTCTGACGTAGCGGTCGCCGGGAGCGCCTCGAGCAGGCAATCCCGAAAGGCGACACTCATGGATTCTGTGCATTACACCCCGGCCGAGCGGGCGGTGGTGATCACGCGGGTGGCGGAGCTGCACTGGCACGCTCTGGAAGACGACCGCGTGGTCGGCCGCGGCGAAGCCTCCCCCCGGCCCGACGGCCGGATCTTCCTCAGCATCGACGCCTGGCACGACGTGGTGTTCGAACGCCTCGCCGAGGCGATGCTGCCCGCGCTGCCGAGGCCGCTGTACACAGTGGTCGACGAGGAGGACGTCGAGCTGACGTCCCAGTGGCGGCGAGCCGGCTTCGCGACCCGGCGCCGCGAGTGGGAATACCTCGTCCCCACCGACCCGCGGACCACCGGACTCGGTGCTGTCCTCCCGCCTCCTGGCGTGACGATCGTGCCGGTCGGCGAGGCCGACGACGGCCTCTTGCGCGAACTGGACCGCGTGATTCGCGACGAGGTCGAGGCCACCGTCGGATGGCAGGAGATGCCGGCGGAGGTGGTGCCTCGCCCGGACGGCGTGACGGTGCTGGACCCGTCGAAGTACGCGGCGGCGGTCGAGGCCGGGCACTACGTCGGGTACGTCCGGCTCGCGCAGGTGATCCGCCAGCCGCGGATCGGGCTGATCGCCGTCCGGGACGGCGTCCGCCGCCGCGGCATCGCTCGCGCGCTGCTGGCCGAGGCGCTGGGTTCGTTGCACCGCAACGGAACCGGAACGGCGTCGGCCGAAGTGAACGAGGCGAACGGTGCGGCCCTCGCGCTGTTCGACCGCGTCGGCGCCCGGCGTGCGGGCAGCAACCTCGAACTGGTGGTGCGCTGATGGCCACGAGCGCGGGGGGTATCGAGGTGGAGGGCACCGTGACCGAGTGCCTTCGCAACGCCACGTTCCGGGTGGAGCTCGAGAACGGGCACAAGGTGCTCGCGCACATCAGCGGGAAGATCCGGAAGAACTACATCAAGATCCTGCCGTTCGACCGGGTGCTGGTGGAGCTCAGCCCGTACGACCTGTCTCGTGGCCGGATCCTCTTCCGCTACCGCACGTAGTGCTTGCCTCCGCGCCGTCGCCAGGGCCACCGGGCCTGGCGGCGGCACCGCGGGGTTTGGCCGGCGGGAGTAACCCGACTTGACGGCTAATGCTGTTAGCCGTAGGGTCAGGCTAACGCTGTTAGCCACAACCGGGGGTCCCCGTGTCCGTCGTCGAAGCGCCCGCTCGCCAGATCGCCAAGCGGGTGGCCTGGGCCGCCTTGGCGGTGTTCTTGCTGGCATTCATCGTGCTCGAGGTGATCAACCACGGCGGCCCGGCACTGGTCGCCGCGCTCCTGTTGCTGATCGCGCCCGACCTGACGATGTTCATCGGCGCCGGCGCGGCCGGCGACGGCAAGCTGTCGCCGAAAGCCGTGCCCTGGTACAACTTCATGCACCGTCCGTGGATCCCGCTGGCCGTCCTGGCCGGCTACAGCGCCGGCGGCCTGGGGGACTGGGTACCGCTGTTCACGGCGGGCCTCGGCTGGCTCGCGCACATCGCGCTGGATCGGGCCTTCGGCTACGGCCTGCGTGCGCGCGACGGGAGCAGGCGTGTCTGAACGGACCGGCCAGATCGTCGACGCGGCACGCGTGCTGATCGACGAAGGCGGCTCCGCGGCGCTGACCATGCGGGCGCTCGGCGAACGGCTGGGCATCCGCGCGCCGTCTCTCTACAAGCACTTCCCGGACAAGGGTGCGGTCGAAGCACAGGTGATCACGTTCGCCATGCGGGAGCTGGCGAGCGCGCTGGAACAAGCCGGCTCGTTGGCCGAGCTCGCGGCGACCTATCGTGCCTACGCGCTCGCGCATCCCCATCTCTACCGGCTGATGAACTCCGGACCGCTCCCTCGTCACCTGCTGCCGCCCGGCGTCGAGGAAGCGACCGCGCTGCCGCTGGTGCGCGCTGTCGGCGGCGAGCTGGACCGGGCGCGCGCCGTCTGGGCGTTCGCGCACGGCATGGTCATCCTCGAACTCGACGGCCGGTTCCCGCCCGACGCCGATCTCGACAGCGCGTGGCGCACCGGACTGGCGGCGTTCGCCGATCGGTGACCGGAACCGACCCGGGCGGGCGCCGATCCGGGGCTGGGCCGTGTCACGGCCGTGATCACCGCACCGCAGGCTGTCCCCATGCGAACTGGGGTCTTTCCGCGCTGGCTGGCGCATCCGCTGACGGTCGGTGCCACCGCGGTGCTGCTGCTCAACGACCACGTGTTCAAACAGGCGTGGCCGGGACTCGTCACCGGCAAGCTCAGTGACGTGGCCGGACTGGTGGTGACCCCGCCGGCGCTCGGGCTGCTGCTCGGCTTGTTCCTGGCTGGTGGGCCGGCCGCGACCCGGTCCCGTGGCCGGCTCCGAAGGTATGGGGGCCGCCGGAGCCGCCGCCTTCACGCAGGTAGGTGCACCCGCAGGAAGGCCGTCGTGAGGTCCCACGCCCTGGCTGCCGCCTCCGGGTGGTGGAACATCGGGGCCACGTTGTTGTGGAACGCGTGCCCCGCCTCCTCCTGCACGTGGATCTCCGCCCCGGCGTGCGCGGCCACCGCGGCCTCGACCACAGCCACGTCCGAACGCGGGATGTACGGGTCCTGCCCGCCGAAGTGGAACTGAATGGGGCACGTGATCGTCGCCAGTTCGCCGACCTGGGCGGGCACCGTCGAGCCGTAGAACGAAACCGCCACGTCCGGATCACCCGCGGCCGCCGCCGCGAAGGCCAGCGATCCGCCCAGGCAAAACCCCAGCACCCCGACGCCGCCGGTCACCGAGGGCGAGGTGCGGAGGTGGGACACCGTCGCCAGGACATCCGAAAGCCCCAGAGCCGGATCGAACGAACCTACGACTTCCACCGACGCCGCGACGCCCGCTTCGTCGTGTGTGGACGACCAGCCCGGCGACGTCCGCCAGAACAGCTCCGGCACGGCCACCACGTAACCCGACGACGCCAGGTCCTCGGCGACCGAGCGCAGGTAGTCGTCCAAGCCGAAGATCTCCTGGATCAGCACCAGGCCCGGGCCGCGGCCGGACGGGGGGAGCCACACCGGCAGGTCCACCGTGCCGTCCGCCAGGGAGAGTCGGTTCGTCGTCATGGCCTCACCGTAGCCACTTCGGCTGGCTCCGCGACCGGGCGCGTCCTAGGTTGGAGACCGACCAAGGAGGCGCGATGGCTGAACGGACCAAGTACATCCTGGACGAAGCCGATCTCCCCACCCGGTGGTACAACGTCATCCCCGATCTGCCCGAGCCGCCGCCCCCGCCGCTGCACCCCGGCACCCGCGAGCCGGTCGGTCCGGACGACCTGGCCCCGCTGTTCCCGCAGGCGCTCATCGCGCAGGAGGTGACGACGGATCGCTATGTCGACATCCCGGCGGAGGTCCTGGAGGTCTACCGGCTCTGGCGCCCGTCGCCGCTGTTCCGCGCGCGCCGGCTGGAGAAGGCGCTGGGCACCCCCGCGCGGATCTACTACAAGTACGAGGGCGTCAGCCCGGTCGGTTCCCACAAGCCGAACACCGCCGTGCCACAGGCGTTCTACAACGCGCAGGAGGGTGTCACCCGCCTGACCACCGAGACCGGCGCCGGCCAGTGGGGCAGCGCCCTCGCCTTCGCCTGCGCCCAGTTCGGGCTCGAGTGCGAGGTCTGGCAGGTGCGGGCGTCCTACGACCAGAAGCCCTACCGCAAGCTCATGATGGAGGTGTTCGGCGCGACCGTGCACCCCAGCCCGTCCGAGCTGACCGAGTCCGGCAAGGCCATCCTCGCCGAGCACCCCGACTCGACGGGCAGCCTCGGCATCGCGATCAGCGAGGCCGTCGAGCAGGCGGCGCAGGACCCGGACACGCGGTACGCGCTCGGCAGCGTCCTCAACCACGTGCTGCTGCACCAGACGATCATCGGCGAGGAGGCGCTGAAGCAGTTCGAGCTGGCCGGCGACACCCCCGACCTGCTGGTCGGCTGCACCGGCGGCGGCTCGAACTTCGGCGGGCTCGCCTTCCCGTTCCTGCGGGAGAAGCTGGCCGGCCGGATGGACCCGGTGATCCGCGCGGTCGAGCCGGCCGCGTGCCCGTCGCTGACGCGCGGGAAGTACGCCTACGACTTCGGTGACACCGCCGGGCTCACGCCGTTGCTGAAGATGCACACGCTCGGCCACGACTTCATCCCCGACCCGATCCACGCGGGCGGCCTGCGCTACCACGGGATGTCGCCGCTGATTTCGCACATCTACGAGCTCGGCCTGATCGAGGCGATGGCCGTCGGGCAGCAGGAATGCTTCTCGGCGGGCGTCCGGTTCGCCCGCGCGGAAGGCATCATCCCCGCGCCGGAGCCGGCGCACGCGCTCGCCGCGTGCGTCCAGGAAGCGTTGCGGTGCAAGGAGACCGGCGAGGAGAAGGTGATCCTCACGGCACTGTGCGGGCACGCCCACCTCGACCTGCCCGCCTACGGCGCGTACCTCGCCGGCGACATGGTGGACAACGAGCTGTCCGCGGCCACGCTCGAGCAATCCCTGGCCACGCTGCCATAAGCCGTGAATGTCGCATTGAGGGACTTCAAGTCCCTCAATGCGACATTCACGGACTTGGGGCGCTCACAGCACGTCGGGGACCTCCGGGCGGGTCAGTTCGGCGCGCGTCTCCGCCAGGACCACGCGGTCCCGGCCCGCCGCCTTCGCCGCGAACGCCGCATCGTCGGCCGCCTGCAACAGGATCGTGTACTCCGTCGCCGTTTCCGGGTACACCGCCGCGCCGATGGACGCCGTCAGGCCGCTGATCACCTCGGGTTTGCCCGGGCGGATCACCGGCACCGGCACCTCGATCCGGGCGATCGCCGTCCGGATCCGGTCCGCGACGGACGCGATCTCCGTGCTGGTCGTGCCCGGGAGCAGCACCACGAACTCGTCGCCGCCGAAGCGGCCGACGTAGTCGCCGCCGCGCACCGAACTCTGGATCGCGGTGGCGACCGCGCGCAGCACCTCGTCGCCGGCCAGGTGGCCGTTGCCGTCGTCGATGGCCTTGAAGTGGTCGATGTCGATCATCAGCACGCCCGCGGTCGACGACAGTTCCGCCGCGCGGGCCAGTTCGCTGCGGGCCAGCTGGACCCAGAACTCCGGAGCGAGCAGCGCGGTCTTGGAGTCCGTGCGCGCGGCGGCCTGGAACTGCGGCAGCAGCAGGCCGATGTGCAGCGCCACCGGCGTCACCATGAGCACCGGCAGCAGCCACGGCCGGACCGTCATCACCAGCGCGATACCGCAGCCGACGCCGACCGCGGCCAGCACGATCAGCACGTCGGACGGGTTGCCGAACGCCTGCCGCGGCGGCTTGCCCGGGTTGCTCATCAGGATCGCCAGGATCACCAGCACGTAGTTGAGTCCGAAGTAGACGATCCCGGACACCAGCAGCGCGGTCATCCCGCCGAACCCGTCCAGGTAGGGCACGTACGGCGCGACCTGGCCGCCGGTGCCGAAGGACAGCACGACGCCGGCCGCGGTGCCGGCCAGGATCACGGTGGCGCCGGAGAACACTTTCCGGTGAACCACGCCACGCCGCTTGTACACGCGGACCCACGAATGGGCGTAACTGACGACGATGACGAGAGTGGCCAGCGGCGGGGGCAGCAGGAGCAGACCGGCGAAGATCCAGATCGACTGCAGGTGCATGTGCGGCCTGCCGTCGGCGGCCAGCTCCCGGATCCGCTCGATGCGTTGCGCCGCTTCGAGGTGCACGATCTCGCCGGCCAGGAGCAGGCCGCACCACAGCAGCGACTGGGTCGTGATCGGCACCAGCGCGGTCGTCGCGAGGACCGCGATCAGGGCCAGCGCGTCGACGACGAGGACATAGCCGAGCACCGGAGTGGCCAGCTTCCACATCGCCCACGTACGGAGACCCGATCGTGGACGTTCTGAGCTGGGCTTTCGCCCTTGGGACCCGGACAATCCCACGAAACGCCCTTCTGTCAGGACGGAACTCTTCGCGGAGATCGTCACTGTAATCGAATGACCGCAGTGTGTCACTAGGCCGGTCAGGCTACCGTTCGGTCACGCGCTGTGCACAATCCCTCACAAATCAGGAGAAATCATGTCGCACTTCCTGCCCAACGCCAACATCGTCCCGTCCCGCCGCCGCGCGCAGCGGCCGACCGACTGGACCCGTCAGCTCCCGACCGACTGGACCCGCGCGATCCCGACCGACTGGACCACGCGGCAGCTGCCGACCGACTGGACGACGCGTCAGATGCCGACCGACTGGACGCCACGTGAGATGCCGACCGACTGGACCCGCCCCGGCGTCTCGTCACCGCTGCCCGCGTGCCCGACCGATTGGACCCGGTTCTGACCGACCCCCGGTGACCGGTACCCGGGGGGACCGGTCACCGGGAGTCCGGCTGCGCTCGCCGCCACAGCCTCGCCGCGCCCCAAGCGGCCGGCACGCCCAGCGCCCCGGCCGCGGCGACGACGACGTGCGGGGCGGCGCGTTCGGCCGCCAACCCGGCCAGCACCACGCCGAGGCCCTGCGACACCCGCAGGGCGGTCAGCGCGAAACCGAACGCCTGCGCGCGCTGGGCGTCCGGCGTCAGCTGGACGAACGTCGTGTTGGCGATCAGGTTGTACGAGCTCGCGACGCCGGACAGCGTGAGCAGCGCGAGCGTGCCTTCGAGGTTGGGCCGCAGTGCACAACCCAGCAGGGCCGCGCACGCCAGCATCGCGAGTGGCCCCAGCAACCGGCCGCGCCGCGACGGCGGGATCCGCGACAGCGCGACCATGCCCAGCACGCTGCCCAGCGCGTACGCCCCGAGCAGCAGCCCGACCACCACCGCGCCACCGCCGAGTTCGGCCGCGTACGGCGCGGCGATCGCCTCGCCCGCGATGTAGATGCCGGACACGCAGCCGAGCGCGACCAGCGCGAGCCGTCGCCGGTCGCCGACGACCACGGTCCAGCCCGCCCGCACGTGCCGCCACCACCGGATCCCCGGTTCCGCCCGCGGCGCCCAGGCCTGCACGCCGACGAGCAGGAACAGCGCGGACACCGCGAAGCTGGCCGCGTCCGCGAGCAGGGCGCCACCGGTGCCGAGGGTCGCCACGAGCAGCCCGCCGAGCGCGAACCCGGCGACCTGGCCCACCTGCACGAGCATCATCAGGAGGCCCAACCCCGGCACGAACGCCTCGCCCGGCAGGACCTGCGGCAGCAGCGCGGCCCGCGCCGAGCTCCACACCGGGTTGAACAGCTGGACACCGATCAGCAGCGCGGCCACCGCCGGCAGCGGCAGGCCGGGGGCGGCCATCGCCGTCACGCCCAGCGCGCGCAGGACGTCCGCCGTGACCATCACCGTCCGCGGCGGGTACCGGTCGGCCAGGCCGGACAGCAGCGGCCCGCCGACGAGGTCCGGGAGGAAGGTCAGCGCGTACGTCAACGCCGCCCAGGCCGGTGAGTTCGTGCGGTCGTAGACCAGGATCGACAACGCGACCCGGGCCAGCTGGTCACCGGTGACCGACACGAGCTGGGCCGAGAACAGGGCCCGGAACTCGGTCACCGCGAGGACGTCCCGGAACCCTGCCGCACGTGCCGTCATGCCGCCTCCGGTGACTCGCCGGAAGCACTCAGGGTACCGCGACGGACGCGCTGCGTGAACGCCCGTTAGGAGGTCACTGGCCTTCGCCGCAGGTGATTTTCGGCTGCGGGTTGTAGTGGACGGTCCGGGTCGAGCGGCTGACCTCGCGGCCGGTCGCGACGTCCTTGAGCACACGGGTGTCGGTGGTCGTGAACCCGGGTGCGCCGTTCGAGGCGTGGCAGTTCTCGGCGGGGCCCGGCTTGGCCTGCGGGTCGCTCGGGTTCGAGCGGCCGCCGGGGATCGACTCGACGGTGTACCGCTTGGTGCCCCACAGCTTCACGGTGATCGACGACGGCGACCAGATCGCCTGGATCGCGATGCCGGTCGGCGAGTCGTTGGTGAACTTGAGGTCGATCACGCTGGAGCCGTTGGGGTTCTGGAACACCGTCGCCTCGCGCGCGGCGGGGTAGCGGCTGATGTAGTAGCTGTGTTCCTTGTGCCCGGCGTCCTTCATGCCCGCGAAGTACGACGCGTTGTACAGCGTCGTCGCGAACTGCGAGATGCCGCCGCCGACTTCGCGCCCGGGGGCGCCGTCCTTGATCACGCCCGCCTCGACGTAGCCCTGCGCGGTGCCGCGCGGGCCGGTGAACCCGTTGAGGCTGAAGGTTTCGCCCGGCTTGACGATCGCGCCGTTCACCTTCTGCGCGACGACGCGGATGTTGACACCGGATTCGGGCGCGAAGCCGCCGGTGGTGAACTCGCCGACGACCTCCTTGACGCCGAGCTGGTTCGCCTGCTCGGTGGTCACCTTGGCCGGACTGACCTTGTAGACGGCCGGAACTTCGCGGCCGTCGGTCTTCTTCAGCACGTCGGGCAGCGGCTTGAGGCTCGGGTCCCAGTCGATCGTGCGGCCGTCGGTGGACGGGTCGACCGTGGGCTTGCCGCCTTCGAAGACGACGGTCGCCTCCTTGCCCTCCTTTTCGGTGGACTTCAGCTGCGGCTTGGCGGCCTCGGCGATCTTGGCGTTGTCGATCTTCGGCGTCAGCCCGCCGCCGTCGGCGGGCTCGAACGTGATCGCCGCGGCGATCGCTTCCGGCTTCACCGTGGCGTCCTTGCCCTCGCCCTTGATCAGCAGCGGGCCCGAAACGGCGGGCCGCGCGAACTGCTCCAGCGCGGTCTGGACGCTTTCGGGCGTGGTGCGGACCGGCGTGCTGGTCACCGGCAGCGCCAGGGTTTCGCCGCGCGCCCAGTGCTCGACGACGGCGGCGATCGCGCCCGGGACGTCGAGCTTCTGCCCGGCCTTCGGCGGCACGGCGACCGGGTTCGCGCCCTCGAACTTCACGGTGCCCTCGACCGGGTCGCGGTCGACCTGGCCGCGCAGCGACTCCAGCGCGGCGGCGAGCTTCGCGTCCTCGGCGTGGCTGACGACGCCGACCTCGCGGCTGGAAAACACCGACGAGAGCCGGGTGAACGGGTTGATCGGCTGCTCGCCGGCCTGGTCGAGGGTCTGCGCCCAGTCGAGGTGCAGCCCGGCGACCGTCGGCGACAGCGTGCCCCGGACGTCGCCCGCGGTCACGGCCAGCGGGCGCGTCAGCCGCGGCTCGATCTGCCCGCGCAGCTCCTGCTCGGCGGCGTTGCGGTCCATCCCGCCGACGTCGACGCCGGCCACGGTCACGCCGCGCGGGACACTGCCCTGGCTGACCAGCAGGTCGATCCCGTAGACCGCGACGAGCAGGCCGAAGACGCCGCCCGCGACCATGCCGGCCTTGCGCAGGTTCGGCTTCTTTCCGGGAGGGGTGCCCGGGTCCGGCTCGGGCCGGACGACCGGCAGGACGTCGGTCTGCTCACCGTGTGACTCGGGCCAGCGCGGTTCGTACGGCAACTCTCCACCCCTTCAACGCGGCACCGGATCGCGCCGGTGACGGGCCCAGCGTACGGGGCACCCGGACAAGCCGTACGACTCGCCCTAACGGGGGATCAATCGGGCATGGAACGGTCGATCGGGGCAACCTCAGCCGGCGTCGGGCTCCGGGTTGTGGCCCGCCCGGGCCAGGAAATCGAAGTCGCAGCCTTCGTCCGCCTGCGTGATGTGATCGCTGTAGAGCGCGCCGTAACCCCGCTCGAACCGCGGCGCGGGCGGCGTCCACTCCGCACGGCGGCACTCCAGCTCCTCATCGGACACATCGAGGTGCAACGCCCGGCGAGGCACGTCCAGGGTGATCAGGTCGCCGTCGCGGACGAGCGCCAGCGGGCCGCCCACGTGCGATTCCGGCGCCACGTGCAGCACGCACGCGCCGTAGCTGGTGCCGCTCATCCGCGCGTCGGAGATCCGGACCATGTCCCGGACGCCCTGCTTCACGAGGTGGTCCGGGATCGGCAGCATCCCGTACTCGGGCATGCCGGGGCCGCCGAGCGGGCCGGAGCCGCGCAGCACCAGGACCGAGTCCGCGGTGATCGCGGGATCGTCGATCCGCTTCTTGAGATCCGAGTAGTTCTCGAAGACCACGGCCGGGCCGGTGTGCGTGAGCAGGTGCGGCTCGGCGGCGATGTGCTTGATCACCGCGCCCGACGGCGCCAGGTTTCCCCGCAGCACGGCGACCCCGCCCTCGGCGGCGAGCGGGTTGTCCCGCGGCCGGATGACGTCGTCGTTGTGCACCAGCGCCGTTTCGAGGTTCTCGCCGAGGGTGCGGCCGGTGACCGTGAGCCGCTCGGTGTGCAGCAGGTCGGTCAGCCGCGACAGCAGCCCGGGCAGGCCGCCGGCGTAGTAGAAGTCCTCCATCAGCCAGTCGCCGCCGGGGCGGAGGTTCGCCAGCACCGGCACGCGCCGCGCGATCGCGTCGAAGTCGGCGAGGCTCACCGGGATCCCGCTGCGCCCGGCCATCGCGATCAGGTGGATGACGGCGTTGGTCGAGCCGCCGAGGGCGAGCACGGTGGTGATCGCGTCGGCGTAGGCCCGCTTGTCGAGCACCCGCGCGACGGTGAGGTCCTCCCAGACCATCCCGACGATCCGGGCGCCGCTCGCCGCGGCCATCCGGTGGTGCGCCGAGTCGACGGCGGGGATCGACGCGGCGCCCGGCAGGGTCATGCCGAGCACCTCGGCGGCCGACGTCATCGTCGACGCCGTCCCCATCGTCATGCAGTGGCCGGGGGAGCGGGCCAGCCCACGCTCCAGTTCGGACAGTTCGGCGTCGCCGATCAGCCCGGCGCGCCGGTCGTCCCAGTACTTCCACATGTCGGTGCCGCTGCCGAGGACCTCGTCGCGCCAGTGCCCGCGCAGCATCGGCCCGGCCGGCACGAAGATGGCGGGCAGGCCCGCGCTGGCCGCGCCCATCAGCAGCGCGGGGGTGGTCTTGTCGCAACCGCCCATCAGGACGGCGCCGTCGATCGGGTAGGACCGCAGGATCTCCTCGGTCTCCATCGCCAGCAGGTTGCGGTAGAGCATCGGGGTCGGTTTCTGGTAGGTCTCCGACAGCGTGGCCACCGGGAACTCCAGCGGGAAGCCGCCGGCCTGCCAGACGCCGCGCTTGACCTGCTCGGCGCGTTCCCGCAGGTGCATGTGGCAGGGGTTGATGTCCGACCAGGTGTTGAGGATGCCGATGACCGGCTTGCCGAGGTGCTCTTCCGGGTTGTAGCCCAGCTGACGGCTGCGGGCTCGGTGGCTGAAGTTGCGCAGCTCGTCGCCGCCGAACCACCGGTGGCTGCGGAGCTCCTCGGGCTTCTTGCGGGGACCCAGTTCCATGCGATCCAGTATGGCATCTGATATATGATCTCGCGGGCCTGGTTGAATGGCTCCGACACGACCGAGGGAGTGCGCCATGACCGGGACGTTCAGCCTGCCCGCCTCCCGGACCGAAGTGGTCCTGGAGGAGATCCGCCGCGGCATCCTGACCCGGGAGCTCGTCCCCGGCCAGCCCCTCGTCGAAGCGGAGCTGGCCGCGCGGCTGGGCGTGTCGAAGACGCCCGTGCGCGAGGCGCTCAAGGTGCTGTCCAACTCGGGACTGGTGACGTTCAGCCCGTACAAGGGCGCCTCCGTGGTCAGGGTCGACGCCGAGCTCGCGAAGTCCGTCTACGACGTGCGGATGATCCTGGAACCCGAGGCCGTCCGGCGGACCGTCGAGCTGCGCGACCCCGAGCTGCTCGACGACGCGGCGGAGGCGCTGAAGGAGGCGTCCGTGGCGATCGCGGACAAGGACCAGGCCGCGCTCAGCCTGCTGAACCGCCGGTTCCACCGCGCCCTCTACCGCGGCTGCGGCAACCCCCTGCTGGTCAGCATCCTCGACGACCTCAAGGACCGCGCGGCGCTGATCAGCGTCGTCGGCTGGGAGGCCAACCCCAGCTGGAAGAAGGAGTGGAACGAGCACAAGGCGGTGCTCGCGGCGGCCAAGAAGGGTGACGCCGTCGGCGCCGCGTCGCTGCTGCGCGACCACATCGGCGGGTTCCTGGAACGGGTGCTGAAGGCCATCGGATGAAGCTGCTGCTCATCTCGGACACCCACCTCCCGGCGCGGGCCCGCGCGCTGCCGGAGCAGGTGTGGGCCGAGGTCGAGGCCGCGGACGTCGTCGTGCACGCCGGCGACTGGGTCGACGTCACCCTCCTGGACGAACTGGAAGAGCGCGGCAAGCGGCTGATCGGGGTCTACGGCAACAACGACGGCCCCGCGCTGCGGGCGCGGCTGCCGGAGATCGCCCGGGCCGACCTCGGCGGCGTGCGCCTGGCCGTGATCCACGAGACCGGCGCGAAGCAGGGCCGCGAGCAGCGGTGCGACGCGCTGTTCCCGGACACGGACGTGCTGGTCTTCGGGCACAGCCACATCCCGTGGGACACGGTGACCCCGGCGGGGCTGCGGTTGCTCAACCCGGGTTCGCCGACGGACCGGCGGCGTCAGCCGTTCTGCACCTACCAGACGGCGCGGATCTCGGAGGGTGCGCTGACGGACGTCGAGCTGCACGAACTGCCCCGGAGGGGGTAGACAAGGCTTATGGATCCGGCATGGGCGTTGCGGGAGATCGCGTTCCAGCTCGAACGCGCTGGTGAGCCGACGTACCGCGTGCGCGCGTTCCGGAACGCGGCCGCGACCGTCGACAAGACCGCCCCCGAGCAGCTGGCGCAGATGGCCGAGAACGGCACGCTCACCTCGTTGCCCGGCGTCGGGAAGGCCACCGCCGGTGTCATCGAGGACGCGCTGGCCGGCCGGGACCCGGCCTACCGGTCGAAGATCGTCGAGAAGAAGCTGCCGGACGGCGAACCGCTGCGGTCGGCGCTGCGCGGCGACTGCCACACCCACTCCGACTGGTCCGACGGCGGCAGCTCGATCGGCGAAATGGCCGTCGCGGGCCGCGAGGTCGGGCACGAGTGGATGGTGCTGACCGACCATTCGCCGCGGCTGACCGTCGCGAACGGGCTCTCCCCGGACCGGCTGCGGACCCAGATACAGATCGTCGCGAAGGCCAACGAGCTGATGGCACCGTTCCGGCTGCTGCAGGGCATCGAGGTCGACATCCTCGACGACGGCTCCCTCGACCAGGAAGAGGACCTGCTCGGGGAGCTGGACTTCGTCGTCGCGAGCGTGCACTCGAAGCTGCGGATGCCGTCCCGGGACATGACGCGGCGGATGCTCGCGGCGGTCCGGAACCCGCACGTCCGGGTACTGGGGCACTGCACCGGCCGGCTGGTCGTCGGCCGCGGCCGTCCCGAGTCGGAGTTCGACGCCGAAGCCGTGTTCACCGCGTGCCGGGAGAACGGCGTGGCGGTGGAGATCAACGCGCGGCCGGAGCGGCTCGACCCGCCGATGCGGTTGCTGCGCCTGGCCGCGGAGATCGGTTGCGAGTTCGCCATCGACAGCGACGCGCACGCCCCCGGCCAGCTCGACTGGCAGGGGTACGGCTGCGAGCGCGCGATCAAGGCCGGCATCGGCCCGGAGCGGATCATCAACACCCGCACGGTCGACGAGCTCCTGGCCCGCTGACCCCAAACGCCCCAATGTGGCATTGGGTGCGTCTGACGCACCCAATGTGGCGTTGGGTGCGTCCAGCGCACCGAACGCCACATTGGGGCGCATGAGCCGGGTCAGTTGATGGTGTACGAGTCCCCGTAGACCTTCCACTTCAGCGGGGTGTGCAGGTCGAAGTTGCCCGCGTTGAGGAACACCAGCTGCTCGGTGTCGACGCGGGAGGTGTCGGCGTGCGCCTCCTCCTGCTTCATGATCACCTTGCGGGCGGCGAAGAACGCCTTGAGGTAGGTCGTCTCGTCGCCGCCCTGCGCCGGCGTCTTCGCCTTCTTCATCGCCGCCTTGCGGATGCCGCCGAAGCTGTCGGAGCTGTTGCCGGGGCCGTGCATGACGATGGCGTCGTAGTAGGCGAACTGGCCGAGGTTGCTCAGGCCGTCCGACTTCCCCTGGTTCACCGACGGGTTGAAGTAGACGCGGTCGCGCTCGCTGTTCTGCGCTTTCTGGAACGCGGTGGTGGCCGCGGCCTGCTTCCACGCGCTTTCGAACGCCGAGCCGAGCCCGCTGTGCGAGTCGGTGCCGTTCACCTTCCGCAGCGCGGGGAGGAACTTCGCGAGCGGGTTGTCCGGGACGGCGTCGGTGTACGCCTCGACGAGCTCGAGCATGTCGCCGGTGCCGGAGCAGAAGCCGATGATGCCCGCGGTGTACCCGCGGCCGTCACCGATGTCCTCGATGTACTTGTACTGCGCTTTCCAGTCCAGGGAGGAGTTTTCCGCGCTGGAGACCAGCTTCATCGCGATCTCCTTCTTGGCCGGGGCCGAAAGGTCCCCGACGGCGCGCGCGGACGCGCTGTTCGCGGCCAGTGGCGCGGGTGCCGCCGAAGACAGGGCCGGGGTGGTGATCACGAGGGCGGCGACGGAGGCCGCGCCGAGCGCGCCGATCAGGACCGGCCGCAACTTCTTGCTCATGGAAACCCTTTCCGCGGAACTCGCCGTGCGGAGGCACGGCTCGGGTATGGGTGGTGCTGCGGCGTAGCGCCACGGTAGCGAAGGGTGAAGGGCTCCACAAGAGGCGGAAGTCGTTCATGTTCGTGAACGGTCTGGACCATGCCCGGCGGTCCTCTGTGGACGGTCAGCGCACCCCGGCGAAGAGGCGGATGACGTCCGGCAGCACGTTCACCGGGACCGTCGGGTCGATCGCGCGCTGGACGCCGAGCCCGATGCCGAGGCCGAGCAACGCCGTCGCGGCGTCGTCGGCCGGCATCGGGAGCGTGATGTCGAACCGCTCGGCGTAGCCGGTGAGCAGGCCGGCGATGGTGGCGCGGATCGTCTTGTCCCGCGCGGCCAGTTCGGCGCGCACGTGCGGGTCGCGCCGGGCGTTCGTGGCGAACTCGACCTCCAGCGCGGTCCACGCCTCGTCGCCGATGCTGCGTTCGGCCCAGGCCTGGAACGCCATCAGCAGTCCCTCGACCCCTTCGTCGCCGGACAGGGCCTCGGCGACCAGGGCGACCTGCTCGTCGTGGATCCGGTCGAGCACGGCGAGGCAGAGCTCGTCCTTGTTGCGGAAGTTCGAGTACACCGCGCCCTTCGAGTACCCGGCCTCGTCGGCGACCTTCTCCAGCGACGTCACCGAGTAGCCGTCGCGCAGGAAGAGCGGCCTGGCGGTCTCGATCAGCTGCTCGCGGGTGCGCGCCTGGCTTTCCGCGCGGGTGAGTCGGGCCATGGGGTGCACTCTAGCGAGGCATCGGGATATCGACGGTATTGAGATGCTGCTAGGCCGCGCTGAGCAGGTCCACAGTGGACGCCCACGCGACGGGGGTGACTCACAGCGTCGCGAAGCGCAGGCCCGCCTTCGTGAGCCGGTCGACGAGCGCGCCGCCCATCGCCGTCGCCGTGGTCACCTGGCCCGACGTCTCCGGGAGGTCGTCGGTCGCCAGGCACAACGCCGACTCCGCCAGCATCTTCGCCGTCTCGTCGTAGCCGGGGTCGCCGCCCGACACCTCCGTCACCACCCGCGAGCCGCCGCCTTCGCCGAGGAACCGCACCGAAAACCACGAACGCGCGCGTCGCTCGAAGCTCGGGCCGTCGCCGGGCGCGAGCCGCCGCGAAAGCGCTCGCCGGGCCGGCGGGAGCTGCGCCGCGGCCAGCAGCGCGCCCGCCCCGGCCACGCCGCCCACCAGCACCGGCAGGTGCCTGACCGCGGCGAAGTGGCGGTAGGTGAAGTCCGGCCCGTACCGCTCGGAGGCGGCCGCGGACCGCCGGACGATCTCGGGGTCGATCGTCGGCAGCGGCACCGCCCACCAGCCGGGGCCGGGGACCCGGTGCGGCCGCCCGAGCGCGGCGCGCGCGAACCGCCCGGCCGGCCGCGGCTCGGCCGCCGCTCGCTCGCGAGCCACGCGGGCGCCGGCCGGCAGCCGCGACATGATGGTCAGCGCGCTGAGGACCGTGCCACCCGAGGGCATCCCGCTCGCGCGGACGTAGCCGTCGACCCGCAGCGGCACGCCTTCGGGCAGCTGCCGCACGGTGAACCACACGCCGAGGTCGTGCGGGATCGAGTCGAACCCGCACGCGTGCACCAGCCGCGCCCCCGTCTCGCGGGCGCGCCGGTCGTGCGCCAGGTACATCCGGTCGACGAACTCGGACTCGCCGGTGAGGTCGACGTAGTCGGTGCCCGCTTCGGCGCACGCCGCCACCAGCGGCTCGCCCTGGGCCAGGTACGGGCCGACGGTCGTGATCACCACCTTCGCCGCTTCGGCGACGGCCCGCAGCGACGCGGGATCGCCCGAGTCGGCGACGAGCAGATCGAGCGAGGCGAACCGCTCGTCGATCTCCGCGAGCCGCGCCCGGACGGCTTCGAGCTTGCCGCGGTTGCGCCCGGCCAGCGCCCAGCGCAGGTCCGCGGGCGCGTGGCGGGCCAGATATTCGGCGGTCAGGCCGCCGGTGAACCCGGTGGCGCCGAACAGGACCACGGCGTACTCGCGCTCCTCGGGCATCTTTCCTCCTGGCGGGCGTCGACGGCGGACGCGCTCAGGTTACCCGCCGGTCACTTCGATACCGCGGCTCTGATGCGCCCCAATGTGGCGTTGGGTGCGTTGGACGCACCGAACGCCACATTGGGTGCGTTGGACGCACCGAACGCCACATTGGGTGCGTTGGATGCACCGAACGCCACATTGGGTGCGTTGGATGCACCGAACGCCACATTGGGTGCGCTGGACGCACCGAACGCCACATTGGGGCGTTTGGGCCCGACCCCGCCCCGGGTGGGGCGGAGTCCCGGAGCCGAAAGAATCATCTGCGGTCGCCGGTGTAGACGACGGCCGCCGCCACCTCGGCGACCCCGCTGATGACGTCGGCGATGCGGCGCGGCAGCGCCTCGTGGGTTTCGGCCATCCAGGCGCGCACGTCCGCACGGGCGAGTTCCGGTTCGTGCAGATCGTCGACGCCCGCGGTCCACGCCAGCAGCGCCAGGCACGCCGCGTGCGGGTCGGGCCGGTCGATGTCGAACACGGCGGCCCGCGCCTTGCTGCGCGCCGCCGTCGACACGAACAGGTCCGCGGGCGGGTAGCGATACTTCCGGCGCAGGAGCACCCGATCGGGTACCCGCCGGACAAGCCCGAGCGCGACGAGGTCGTCGGCGGCGCGCGACGGCAGTTCCCCGCGCAGGTGGTCGACCCAGTCGCGCACCCGGTACGACGCCGGTTCCGCGGCGATTTCGGAAAACACGCGGTCGGCCGTCGGAATTCCCGGCGGCCGACCGGCGATCGCGCGGACTTTCCGGTCTTCCACCGTGATCCGTTCGGCGAACAGCAGGTCGCACAACGCCGCGCCGGCGAGGCCGATGCCCAGCGACGTCCGGCTGAGCACCGCGCGCCCGGTGAATTCGTCGTGCCCGAAGAGGAAGATCGCATCGACCAGGGTGAACCGGCGCATGACGGAAATGGGCCCCCTGGGAGATCGCGGTGCAGGGCTGTCGAAGATAGCGGTCCGGCGTCGGCGGGCTTTCGGTGCCATCACGTTTTACCCCGAACGGACGTATCGCCGCCGGGTGCGTGGCCCTACTCTGGGGCACCGCCAAGATCACGAATGGCGTGGGGGAAAGTTCATGGGAATCCGGACGCCGGAGCGTCCCGGCCTTGGTAGCAGGCGGCTCGGTGCCGTTCAGGTCGTCTTCTTCGTCGTCGCGGCGGCGGGGCCGCTGCTCGGGGTCGCCGGCGGGGTGTCGGCGACCTACGCGTCGACGGGCAGTGCCGGCGTGCCGTTGTCCTTCGTGCTGCTGGCTCCGGTGCTCGGGCTGTTCACCGTCGGGTACGCCGCGATGAGCCGGTACGTCACGAACGCCGGTGCGTTCTATCCCTATGTGTCACACGGGATCGGGCGATCGGCGGGCGCCGGCGTCTCCTACGTGACGGTGCTCGCTTACAGCGCGATCCAGTTCGCGATCTACGGCCTGTTCGGGCTTTCCGTCTCCACCTGGCTGGGCGCGGTGTTCGGGCTGACCGTGCCGTGGTGGGCGGCCGCGCTGCTGATGGTGCTCGTCGTCGGGGCGTGCGGGGTGCTGCGGATCGACTTCAACGCGAAGGTGCTCGGTGTCGCGCTCGGCCTCGAGGTCGCGGTGCTCGTGGTGGTGGACGCCGCGCTGTTCGCCCACCCCGCCGGGGGCGCCGTTTCGCTGGCGCCGCTTTCGTGGTCGAGCCTTTTCTCCGCGGGCGCCGGCGCGGTTTTCGCTTTTTCCATCGCGGTTTTCCTCGGTTTCGAAGGCGCCGCGACGTACGGCGAGGAGTGCCGGGACCCGCGCCGGACGGTGGGCCGCGCGACGTACGTCGCGATCGGCCTCACCGCGGTGCTGTACATCGCTTCGTCGCTCGCGATGGCGGTCGCGACCGGTCCGGACCACATCGTCGAACGGGCCGCGGCCGAAGGACCGGGCCTGCTGTTCGGGCTCGGCGCGCGGCACGTGGGCCAAGCGTTCGCCGACACGGCGTACCTGCTGTTCCTGACGGGCCAGTGCGCCGCGCTGCTGAGCTTCCACAACGCCGTCGCCCGGTACCTCTTCGCGCTCGGGCGGGACGGGCTGCTGCCCGAGGTCGTCGGCCGCACGAGCAAGCGCACCGGCGCGCCGATCGGCGGTTCGCTGGCCCAGACGACGATCAGCGCGGTCGTCGTCTCGGTGTTCGCGCTGGCCGGCCGGGACCCGTTCGCCGACCTGTTCACCTGGGGCGGGGTCACCGCCTCGACCGGGGTCACGATCATCATGATCGCGGTTTCGTTGTCGGTCATCGGGTTCTTCCGCCGGTTCCCCGACCGGGAGACGTGGTGGCGGCGCTGGGGCGCCCCCGCGCTCGCGGTGGTGACGCTGACCGCGGTGCTGGTGCTGATCGTCGCCAGCCTCGACGTGCTGGTCGGCCCGGCCGGCGCGATCCCGCTGCTGCGCTGGGGTATGCCGGGGGCGCTGGTGGTGGCCGGCCTGGTGGGCTTCCTGCGTGCCGAAGCGCTGCGCACCCGGGACCCGGAGGTCTACGCGGGGATCGGCGGCCCGCTGCGGGACGAAGACGCTCAGCCGCAGGAAGCGCGATGAGCGACGTCCGCGCCGCCGATCCGTCCGAAGTGGACACCGTGGCGGGAATTCTGGCCGCCGCGTTCCAGGACGACCCGGTGAGCCGCTGGGTGTTCCCGGGCGACGAGCGCCGCACCGGCGCCCACCCCGTGTTCTTCCGCGCGATCGCCGAGGCCGGGTTCGCGGCCGGGCGCGTCGAAGTGACGGCGGACGGTTCGGCGGCGATCGTCTGGCTGCCCGGCGGCGAGGACGGCGGCGACGGCTCGATCGCCGGGCTGAAGGTGGCCGAAGCCGGCCGGCTGGGTGTCCTCCTCGGCATGATGGCCGACCGCGAGCCACCGGAGCGCCACTGGCACGCGCAGTTCCTCGGTGTGGTGCCCGGACGGCAGCGCCAGGGCGTCGGCGGGCGGCTGCTCCGGCACGGCCTCGACCGGTTCGACGCCGAGGGGGTGCCGACCTACCTGGAGGCCAGCTCGCCGGACAGCGCGCGGCTCTACCGGCGGCTCGGGTTCCGCGACCACGGGCCCGCGTTCGCCCCGCCCGGCGGGCCGTCGATGCAGCCGATGCGGCGTGCCCCGGCCTGAGTCGTTACCGGCGAGTACAGTGCCCCCTCGAACACGAGGAGGCAGCCCGTGACCGAACGCTTCGGCAGCTATCAGAACGAGCTCTACCTGCAGGGACTCGGTGGCCTGCGGCCGCCGTGCTCGACCGACGCGACGAAGCTCGAAGCGTCGGCCCGCGAGGTCATGGCGCCCGGGCCGTTCTCCTACGTCGCGGGCGCGGCCGGCTCCGGCGCGACCGCGCGCGCCAACCGCGAGGCGTTCGACCGCTGGCGCGTCGTGCCGCGGATGCTGACCGGCGCCACCGACCGCGACCTGTCGACGACGGTGCTCGGCACCCGGCTGCCCGCACCGGTGGCCGTCGCGCCCGTCGGCGTCCAGTCGATCGTCCACCCGGACGCCGAGTCCGCGACGGCGCGGGCCGCCGCCTCGGCCGGGCTGCCGTTCATCCTCTCCACGGCTTCGTCGACCTCCATCGAGGACGTCGCCGCGGCCAACGGCGACGGCCCGCGCTGGTTCCAGCTGTACTGGCCCGGCGACGCCGACGTCTGCGCGAGCCTGCTGTCCCGGGCGAAGAACGCCGGTTACACGGCGCTGGTCGTCACGCTGGACACGTGGAGCCTGGCCTGGCGACCGTCCGATCTGGACCAGGGGTACCTGCCGTTCCTGAACGGCGAAGGCCTGGCCGTCCCGTTCAGCGACCCGGTGTTCCTCTCCCAGCTGGAGAAGACGCCGGAAGAGGACCGGGGCGTGGCGAGCCTGCACTGGCTCGCCATGATCACCGGCACCGACCGGACCTGGGACCAGCTGCCGTTCCTGCGCGAGCACTGGGACGGCCCGATCGTGCTCAAGGGCATCCAGCACGTCGCCGACGCGCGCCGCGCGGCCGAGGCCGGGATGGACGGCATCGTGGTCTCGAACCACGGCGGCCGCCAGGTCGACGGCGCGATCGGCGCCCTGGAAGCGTTGCCGGGCATCGTCGCGGCGGTCGGCGACCGGCTGGAGGTGCTCTTCGACTCGGGCGTCCGCACCGGCGCGGACGTGCTCAAGGCCGTCGCGCTGGGCGCGCGGGCGGTGCTGGTCGGCCGCCCGTGGGTCTACGGCCTGGCGCACGCGGGCGAGGACGGCGTGCGCCACGTGCTGCGGAGCCTGCTGGCGGACTTCGACCTGACCATGGGCCTGTCCGGCCACCGCACCCTCGCCGACCTGGGCCCGGACTCGCTCCAGCGGACGTGAGGTAACAAAACGGGAAAACCGGGGACAGTTCGGGAACCGGCGGCTATTGTACGAGGCTCATTGCGGGCCGTCGGGGTGGCCTGCTTCCCGGTTTTCTTTCCCGTTGGGGGTTTCCTTGTCTTCGATCATGATGCGGATCGGCGTCCTGTTCGCCGTTCTCGGCTTCGGCTCGCTCGTGCTGGAGCAGTTCGACTACGAGTTCAGGCTGCTCTCCTGGGCCACCGACATGCAGCCCGGCTTCGGCATCGTGCTCGGCCTGGTCGGCCTCGCCCTGATCGGCGGTTCGGTGGCGATGAGCCGGGCCAAGGCCGCACCGCAGCAGCAGTTCGCCCAGCAGCCGCCCGCGCCGGGCGCCCCGCAGGGTCACCCGGGCCAGCAGCAGTACCCGGCCCAGGCGCCGCAGCAGCCGGGCCAGCCCAGCTGAGCCCTGGCCTCATGCGCCCCAATGTGGCGTTGGGTGCGTTGGACGCACCGAACGCCACATTGGGTGCGTTGGACGCACCGAACGCCACATTGGGGCGCTTGGGCACCGGCTGAAGGTGCGCCCGGTCACGCGGCGGGGATATTCGGAAGCCCGGTTCGTCACGCACGGCTATCCTTGGCCCGAGTATGTCCACGCCACCCCTCTTCGAAGCGCTGCGTGCGCGCCTGCCCGAGCTGATGCCGCGCGACGAGCAGCGGCTGCGCCGGCGGCTCGACGGCGCCCGCAAGTCCCGCGACCGTGACACCGCGCTCGCCAGGATCGCCGCCGACGTCGACGCGGCCGAGCTGCGCGTCCAGTCGCGGCGCGAGAGCGTGCCCAAGATCGAGTACCCGGAAGAGCTGCCGGTCAGCAAGCTCAAGGACGAGATCGGGGCGGCGATCGACCGGCACCAGGTCGTGATCGTCGCGGGGGAGACCGGCTCGGGCAAGACCACGCAGCTGCCGAAGATCTGCCTCGAGCTCGGCCGCGGCATCCGCGGCCAGATCGGGCACACCCAGCCGCGGCGGCTCGCGGCGCGCACGGTCGCCGACCGGATCGCGAGCGAGCTGAAGACCGAGCTCGGCGAGACCGTCGGCTACAAGGTGCGGTTCACCGACCAGTCCGGGCAGGACACGCTGGTCAAGCTGATGACCGACGGCATCCTGCTGGCCGAGATCCAGACCGACCGGTCGCTGCGGCAGTACGACACGCTGATCATCGACGAGGCCCACGAGCGCAGCCTCAACATCGACTTCATCCTCGGCTACCTCAAGCAGCTGCTGCCGCGCCGGCCCGATCTCAAGGTGATCATCACCTCGGCGACGATCGATCCGGAGCGGTTCTCGAAGCACTTCGACGACGCGCCGATCGTCGAGGTCTCCGGCCGGACGTACCCGGTCGAGGTGCGCTACCGGCCGCTGGTCGACCCCGAAGACCCCGAAGGGGACCCGGAGCGCGACCAGACGCAGGGCATCCTCGACGCCGTCGAGGAGCTGTGCGCCGAAGGGCCGGGGGACATCCTGGTGTTCCTCTCCGGCGAGCGCGAGATCCGCGACACCGCCGACGCGCTCAACCGCGCGAACCTGCGCAACACCGAGGTCCTGCCGCTGTACGCGCGGCTGTCGGCGGCCGACCAGCACCGGGTGTTCCAGCAGCACACCGGGCGGCGCGTGGTGCTCGCGACCAACGTCGCCGAGACGTCACTGACCGTGCCCGGCATCAAGTACGTCGTCGACCCGGGCACGGCGCGGATCTCCCGCTACAGCCACCGCACCAAGGTGCAGCGGCTGCCGATCGAGCCGGTGTCGCAGGCGTCGGCGAACCAGCGCAAGGGCCGCTGCGGCCGGACGTCCGACGGCATCTGCGTCCGGCTCTACTCCGAAGAGGACTTCGAGGCGCGGCCCGAGTTCACCGACCCCGAGATCCTGCGGACCAACCTGGCCTCGGTCATCCTGCAGATGACCTCGCTGGGACTCGGTGACATCGCGGCGTTCCCGTTCGTCGAGCCGCCGGATCGCCGTCAGATCAGCGACGGCGTCGGGCTGCTGCAGGAGCTGGGCGCGTTCGATTCCGTGAACACGGCCGACCGGCGGCTCACCGACATCGGCCGCAAGCTCGCGCAGCTGCCCGTCGACCCGCGGATGGGCCGGATGGTCCTGGAGGCCGCGAAGAACGGCTGTGTCCGCGAAGTCATGATCATCGCCGCCGCACTGTCCATTCAGGACCCACGCGAGCGGCCGGCGGAGAAGCAGCAGGCGGCGGACGCGCAGCACGCTCGGTTCGCCGATCCGACGTCGGACTTCCTGGCGTACCTGAATCTCTGGGAATATGTCTCGGAGCAGCAGAAGGCGTTGTCCGGCAACCAGTTCCGCCGCATGTGCCGCACCGAGTACCTGAACTACCTGCGCCTGCGCGAGTGGCAGGACATCTTCAGCCAGCTGCGTCAGCTGGCGAAGCCGCTCGGCATCTCGTTGAACACGAACACGATGCCGGTCGACCCGCAGCGCGTGCACACGGCCCTGATCGCCGGGCTGCTCTCGCACATCGGGCTCAAGGACCCGGCCAAGGGCGACTACCTAGGCGCGCGCGGCGCACGGTTCGGCATCTTCCCCGGGTCGGCGTTGTTCAAGAAGCAGCCGCGGTTCGTGATGTCGGCCGAGCTGGTCGAGACGTCGCGGCTGTGGGCGCGGGTGAACGCCCGGATCGAGCCCGAGTGGGTCGAGCCGCTGGCGGGGCACGTCGTGAAGCGGAACTACTCCGAGCCGCACTGGGAACGCAAGCAGGGCGCGGTGATGGCGACCGAGAAGGTGACGCTGTACGGCGTCCCGCTCGTCGCCGACCGCCGCGTCAACTACGGCCGGATCGACCCGGAGCTGTCGCGGGCGCTGTTCATCCGGCACGCGCTGGTCGAGGGTGACTGGCAGACGCGGCACCACTTCTTCGCCGAGAACCGGGCGCTGCTGGAGGAGGTCGAGGACCTCGAGAACCGGGCGCGGCGGCGCGACATCCTGGTCGACGACCAGACGCTCTACGAGTTCTACGATTCCCGCGTGCCCGCGGACGTCGTCTCGGTGCGGCACTTCGACAGCTGGTGGAAGAAGGCCCGGCACGAGCAGCCGGACCTGCTGTCGTTCGAGAAGTCCATGCTCATCAACGAGACCGCGGGCGGCGTGCGGGAGTCGGACTACCCCGACTCGTGGACGCAGGGCACGCAGGTCTTCAAGCTGACCTACCAGTTCGAGCCGGGCGCGGACGCCGACGGCGTCACCGTGCACGTCCCGCTGCCGGTGCTGAACCAGGTGACGCCGGACGGGTTCGACTGGCAGGTGCCGGGCCTGCGTCCGGAACTGGTGACACAGCTGATCAAGTCGCTGCCGAAGGCGGTGCGGCGCAACTTCGTCCCGGCGCCGGACACGGCGAAGTACGTCCTTTCGCGAGTGTCCCCTTCGGACGGTCCGCTGCTGGAGGTGCTGGCCCGCGAGCTGCGGTCGTTGCGTGGGGTGACGGTGCCCTACGCCGACTGGGACCTTTCTTCGGTGCCGGAACACCTGAAGATGACGTTCCGGGTGGTCGACGAGCGCGGCAAGCGCGTCGCCGAAGGCAAGGACATCGAGGCGCTGCAACGCCGGCTGGCGCCGAAGGTCCGGGAGACGATCTCCAAGGCGGCCAACAGCCTCGAAAAGGCCGGGCTGACGAAACCCGCGTTCGGCTCGCTGCCGCAGGTGTTCGAATCCACGCAGCGCGGCCACGACGTCAAGGCGTACCCGGCGCTGGTGGACGAGGGCGCGTCGGTGGCGGTGCGCCTGCTGGACACGCCGGGCCAGCAGGAACACGCGATGTGGGCGGGCACCCGGCGGATGCTGCGGCTGAACCTGAACTCGCCGATGAAGTTCATCACGCGGTCGCTGTCGAACTCCTCGAAGCTGGCACTGAACCGGAACCCGCACGGCAGCGTCGCGGCGGTGCTGGAGGACTGCGTCGACTGCGCGGTGGACGCCCTGATGACGGCGGCGGGCGGCCCGAAGTGGGACGAAACCGGCTTCAAGGTGCTGCTGGAGCAGGTCCGGGCCGGGCTGCACCCGGCGGTGCTGGACGTGCTGGCGGACGTGGAGAAGATCCTCCGCGCGGCGAACGACGTCGAGGTCATGCTGCCTTCGTCGCGTGGCGCCGCGGAGTCCCTTTCCGACATCCGCACCCAGCTGGCCGGTTTGGTGTACCCGGGTTTCGTGACGGAGACCGGGGCTTCGCGGCTGCGTCACGTGGTCCGCTACCTGCGGGGAATCCTGCGACGGCTGGAGAAGCTGGTCTCCGAACCGACGCGCGATCTTCAGCGGACAGCGGACATCGCGTGGATCACCCGCGAGTACTCCGACGCGCTGGCTTCGCTGCCGCCGGGAACGTCGTCCCCGGCGTTGCGTGAAGTGCGGTGGATGATCGAGGAACTGCGGGTTTCGTTCTTCGCCCAGACGTTGGGGACCGCGCATCCGGTGTCACTGAAGAGGATCACGAAGGCGCTGGACGACGCGATGGCGTGAGCCGGGAATGTCCGGCTCCCCACTTCCGGCGGTTGACCGGGGACGGGCGGGCGTCAAGCCTGGGACGGCTGAAGACCCTCCTGGGAAGGACCTTCCGATGTCCTTGGGTGATTCGTCCACGAAGCGAAGAATTCTCGTTGCCCTGACCGTGCTCGTTTTGCCGCTCGCCGTTGTGTTCGCGCCGGCCGCCCAGGCCGCGACCGGGGCCGCGCCGCTGCCCGTGGATCCCGCGCACGGCAAGCACAAGATCGCCGCGGCGGCCGCCGAGCCGCGGCACGACGTGCCGAATCCGCTGCTCAAGGAGCGGTTCGCCGAGGAGGAAGAGGAGGACGGCGACGACCCCGCGCTGTCCGCGCTCTGCCAGACCTACCTCGGCAAGCCGAACCCCTACCGGCCGCTCGCGCCGAACACCGACGTCATCGACGGCGACACCATCGTGCCGACCGGCAGCCAGACCGGCTGCAGCACCGCCCAGAACGAGACGACCGTCGCCGTCAACCCGGAGAATCCGCGCAACATCGTCGCCGGGGCCAACGACTACCGGCTCTACAACACCCGCGAGGCCCGCAACGACTCCGGCGGCTTCGCCTACACCTCCTTCGACGGCGGCCGGACCTGGGCCAACGTCCAGCTGCCGCATCTCGACTTCCCGACCGGAGCGGCCGCACCACTGTCCTACATGGACGCCGCGGGCGACCCGGCCATCGCCTTCGGGCCGCACAACACCGTCTACTACGCGACTCTCGTCTTCAGCCGGGCGGAGGTGCCCGACGACCAGCAGCTCGCCAGCGGTATCGCGGTGTCCGTGTCCCACGACGGCGGGCGCAGCTTCGGCGACCCGGCGATCCTGCACCTCGACGGCGTCACCCCGGCGGGCACGCCGACGCCGACGAACATCTTCAACGACAAGGAGTGGATCGCCGCCGACCCGGTCTCCGGCGACGTCTACGTGACCTGGACGCAGTTCACCTACGACGCCGACGGCGCGTTCGCCGAGTCGCCGATCGTGCTCTCGAAGTCCCGCGACTTCGGCCGGACGTGGTCGCCGATACGCCGGATTTCGCCGTCGTTGACCGGCTTCGGCGGCGGAATCACGCCGTACGGCAGCGGCTCGAACCCGGTGGTCACCCGCGACGGGACGCTGCAGGTCGCCTACGAGACGGCGGTGTGCGCGACGGCCGCGTGCGACCAGGCGGCCGACCACGACGCCGTCGTCGTGGCGACCTCGCGCGACGGCGGCCGCACCTTCGGGCACACCGAGGTGGCGCTCGACTTCGACTTCCCGGTCGACGAAGACGTCGCCAACAACGCGCTGACCGGGGAGAACTTCCGCGTCAACAGCTTCCCGCAGCTGACCTACGACCGGGTGGCCGACCGGCTCTGGGTGACCTGGGCCGACGACCGCAACGGCACCTACCGCGACGGCGAGTCGGTCAAGACGAACGGTGACGCGTTCCTGAGCGGCTCCGACGGGCGGCACGGCTGGTCGAAGCCCGTGAAGGTCGGGACGCGGGCCGACGAGGTGTTCCCCGCGGTCGCGGGGCTGGCCGGGCGGGTCGCGGTGACCTTCTACACCCGCGCCTACGACCCCCGCGGCATCGGGCTCGACTACGCCTACGCCACCGGCTGGGGCGACGGAGCGGGTGCGGCACCGATCCGCCGGATCACGACGCAGACGGCGAACCCGCAGGTGCAGTTCGTCTCGACCGGCGCGGTGACCGGCAAGGAACTGCAGGGCGTGTTCATCGGCGACTACACCGCGGCGGCGGTCGGCGCCGACTTCCGGCTGCACCCGTGCTGGACCGACTTCCGCGGCAACCCGGGCCGGACCCTGCCGAACCAGGACGTCGCGACGCAGAGCCTGCCGATGTTCCCGTAGTGACTAGGCCTGTGCCGGCCGTTCCCGCCAGGGGCGGCCGGCACGGCGTACCTGGAGGGTCGGTTCGCGTACCTGGAGGGTCGGTTGGCGTGATCCGGGCCGTCATTCGCGTGATCGGAGCCGGAACTCGCGTGATTGAGCGCGTGACTCGCGTGATTGAGTGCGTGATTGGCGGGGCATCACGGTCATTTCGCGTCGGCGTAGGTGTCGACCGCCGCGATCTGCATCGGGAATCTCACCGGGCAGGCCGGGCCGAACAGCATTCTGGCTGCCTCGGTGATCGAGTCCACAATGGACGTCGACACGACGTCGGCCAGGGCGGCCGGGGTGTGGACGATGACTTCGTCGTGCTGGAAGAAGACCAGGTGGGCCGGGGGCGGGAGGCGACGGCGCAGCGTCGCCAGCATCACCGCCGTCATGTCGGCCGCGCTCGCCTGGACCACGAAGTTCCGCGTGAAGCGGCCCCAGCCGCGCGACGCCTGGCGGGCCTTCAGTTCCGCGGCTTCGTCCGAAGCCAAGCCGCCGGTCAAAGCCCGCCAGGCCGCCGACGGGGCGGGCGAAGTGCGGCCCAGCCGTGACCGGACCCGCTCGCCGCGCTCACCCGCCTGCGCCGCGTGCTCCACGTAGGACACCGCGTCCGGGAACCGCTGCCGCAGGAGGGCCAGCAGCGGCCCCGCCTCGCCGGACGTGCCGCCGTACATCGCCGAGAGCATCGCGATCTTCGCCCGCGCGCGGTCGTCGCGGTCGTCGTCCGCTGCCGGGACCCAGCGGGCGCCCGAGAACAGCGCCTCGCCGAGCTGCGCGTACAGGTCCGTCGCCGCCGCGACGTCGGCCAGCCGCCGGTCGCCCGACAACGCCGTGAGCACCCGGGGCTCCAGCTGGGCGGCGTCGGCCACCACCAGCTTCCAGCCCGGGTCCGCCCGGACGCACGTCCGCAGGACCTTCGGGATCTGCAACGCCCCGCCGCCGCGGCTGGCCCAGCGCCCGGACACCACGCCGCCGACGACGTAGTGCGGCCGGAATCGCCCGTCGGCGACCCACTCGTCGAGCCACGCCCAGCCGTTCGCCGTGTACAGCCGCGACAGCTCCTTGTACTCCAGCAACGGCCCCACCGCGGGATGGTCGATCCCCTTGAGGAGGTACTTCCGCGCCGCCGGCACGTCGATCCCGGCGCGCGCCAGCGCCCGGACCACGCTCGGCGGCGAGTCCGGGTTGACCGGCCGCCCGCCGAACGCCTCGCTGATCTTCGCCGCCAGCTCCACCAGCGCCTTCGGCCGCTGCCCGGCCGGCACGCGCGGCCCCAGCCGGGAAGCCAGCAGCGCCTCGTGCACGTCGGCCCGCCACGGCAGCCCGTCGGCCGACATCTCCACCGCGGCCAGCGCACTCGCCGACTCCGCGGCCAGCAGCAGCCGCATCCGGTCCGGGTGCTCGGTGGCGGCGACCCGCCGCTCCTGCTCGGCGAGCACGCGCCGGGCCGCCGTGACGACCGTCACGCCCTCGGGCAGGGTGGGCGCGCGAGTCTCGAACAGCGTCGGCTGCGCCAGCTCGACGTCGGCCGAATCCGCGGGCGGTTCTTCGCCGTTCGCCCTGGCCCAGGCCGCGCGCAGGCTCCGCGACTGCGTCTCCGCGCCTTCGTACGCCAGCAGCAGCCCCTCCGCCAGCGCCAGGTCGTAGCACCGGCGCACCCGCAGCCCGGCCGCCACCAGCACGGGGTACACCAGCTCCACCGAGGGGAACACCCACCGGGGCTCGGCCGACGCCTCGATCTCCCGGGCCGACGCCGCGAAACCCGCCTCGTCCAGGCCCGTCGCCGTCGAGGACGGCGTGTGCACGGTGAAGCTCCCGTCCTCCTCCCGCCCGGCGATCACCTGCACGAAGACATCATGCCGACCACCACCGACAAAAAGCACCGGGCGCACGTCTGGCGTGGTCGGGGTCCGCTTGGTTTACTCTCCAGTAGCCCCATACCGCCGGTACGCCCGCCGTCGGCATGGGTTCTCGTCCCGCAGCAACGGAGGTGCCCGGATGAGCTTGGTCGCGCTCGCAACGCAGGTGGCGGACAAGGTGGCCGAGACGGCGCGCAGTGTCGACGTGATGCGGCGGGCGGGCCTCGTGCCCTTCCCCCGGGTGGACGAGGGTGTCCGCTCGCTCGTCGCGCTCCGGAAGTTCGGCCCGTTCGCCGGCGCCAACCACATCTCCGCGCGCCGCGACCCGACCGCCGTCGGCATCGTCGACGAACTCGGCCCGCTCACCTACAAGCAGCTGGACGACCAGTCGAACGCCCTGGCCAGGGCGTGGTCGGAGCGCGGGATCCGGCCTGGCCAGGTCGTCGCCGCGCTGTGCCGCGACCACCGCGGCCTGGTGCTCACGATGGCCGCGGCGGGCAAGCTCGGCGTCCGACTGCTGCTGATGAACACCGGCTTCGCGAAGCCGCAGCTGACCGACGTCGCGAAGCGCGAGGGCGTCACCGCGCTGGTGTACGACCAGGAGTTCACCGGCCTGCTCGACGCCATCCCGGACGGCGTGGACCGCTACCTCGCGTGGGTCGAGCCCGGCAGCGACCTGACCGGCCGGACCGTCCCGGTGCTCGACGAGATCATCGCCAGCACCGACGACCGGCCGTGGCCCGCGCCGGCCAAGCCGGGTGGCTTCGTGCTGCTGACCAGCGGGACCACCGGCACGCCGAAGGGCGCGCCGCGGCCGCACACCTCGGCGCTGGCGTCGGCGCAGTTCCTCGACCGGATCCCGCTGCGGTCGAACGAGGCCACCTACATGGGTGCGCCGCTGTTCCACGGCACCGGCCTGTCGCAGTTCATCCTGTCCTTCGCGCTCGGCTCGAAGGTCGTGATGCGGCGCAAGTTCAACCCCGAGGAGGCGCTGCGCGGCGTCGCCGAACACCGGTGCACGGCCCTCGTGCTGGTGCCGACCATGCTGCAGCGCATCGTCGACCTGCCGAAGGACGTCCGCGAGAAGTACGACACGTCGTCGTTGCGGATCATCTTCGTCGCCGGCTCGGCGCTGTCGCCGGACCTCGGCAACCGGGCGAACGAGGCCTTCGGCCCGGTCGTGCACAACCTTTACGGCTCGACCGAGGTCGCGGTGGCGACGGTCGCGACGCCGGAGGACTGGGCGAAGGCCCCCGGCACGGTAGGCCGCGCGCCGGTCGGCTGCAAGGTGGCGCTGTACGACGAAAAAGGCCGGAAGATCACCGAGCCCGAGGTGACCGGCCGGGTGTTCGTCGGCAGCGGCCTCAGCTTCGGCGGCTACACCGACGGCCGCCACAAGGAGGTCATCGACGGCCTGCTCTCCAGCGGCGACGTCGGCCACTTCGACGCCGACGGCCTGTTGTTCATCGACGGCCGCGACGACGAAATGATCGTCTCCGGCGGCGAGAACGTTTTCCCGATCGAGGTGGAGAACCTTTTGGTCGAGCGCGAAGACGTGATCGAAGCGGCGGTGATCGGGGTCGACGACCCGGAGTTCGGGCAGCGGCTCAAGGCGTTCGTGGTGCGGGCCGAGGGCTCCGGCCTCGACGTCGAGGGCGTCCGCGACTACGTCAAGGCGAACCTGGCGCGCTACAAGGTGCCGCGCGACGTCGAGTTCCTGGACGAGCTGCCCCGCAACGCGACCGGGAAGGTATTGCGCACCAAGCTGTCGTGAGGCGAGTCAGCGACGGCGCCAAGCTTCGATCAGGGCGCGGAGGCGCTTCGCGGCGGTACCGTCGCCGGCGAAGAGCACGGCCGCGAGCCCCGCGAGGGCGGCCACGGCGACGACCGCGGCCGGCCAGGTGAGGCCGGTGTTGAGGAAGGTCGCGGCGATCGCGCCCGCGGAGAGGACGTAATTCCCGCCGGACCGTTCGGTTCTCCTGAGCGTCCGAGCCAGACCGGGCATCGCGATGGTCAGGCCGGCCACGAAACCCGCTCGGCCGCGCCGGGTGGGCAACGCGGCGAGTTCGCCCGTCCACTCGGCGACCCACCGGGAACGCACGGACTTGGGCAGCAGAATCGCCGCGGCGGCCAGCACCCGGGGAGTGCGACGCAGAACTCCGGACGCCAGTGCCGACAGTTCCCGGCTGACGTCGGTGAGGTCGAGCCGTTCGGCCACGGGGACCAGTATCCGCAGTGTCTCGGCGGATTTGGCGCGTTGCCTGGCCGGGAGCACGTGGGCGATGGTGCGCAGGTTGTGGAGCCGGTCGGCCAGCTTGAGCCGAAGGACTCCGTCGGACGCCGACTCGATGTCGTGGCTGTCTTCCAGCCGGACCAGGCCGGCGACGAGATCGGCGATCGGGGCGCCGAACCGCTCGGGGACCGGGCCCGCGGTGTCGTGCAGGAGCCCCGCACCGACAAGGTCTTTGCCGCAGCGCTGCTCGGCCAGGATCGTGGCGACGGCGACGGGGTGCGTGATGTACGGGTCGCCGCTCTTGCGCACCTGCCCTTGGTGGCTTTCGGCGGCGAACCGGTAAGCCTGTTCGAGGAAGCGCACATCTTCGGCCGGCAGATAGGACGATACGGCCGCGGCAAGAGGATCGGGCATCGTCATGTCAGAACCCGCCTTCGGTCAGCAGCCGGCGGGCGCGGACACTCTGGTGCCGGTAGCCGGGCTGGGACACCACGCGCCGTGCCTGCTCGGCGCCTTCCGGGGTGAGGCGGTACATCCGCCGTCGCGGGCGCCCTTCCGCCTCGTGGACGGCCGGGTCTTCCCACTCGCTCGTCAACCACCCGGCTTTCTCCAGGCGCGCCAGGATCTGGTAGACCGTGCCGGATTTCAGGCCGACGGCGTGCATCAGGTCCAGCCCGTACCTGGGCTCCGCGGGGCTCTTGACCAGCTCATCGAGGATCAGCCCGGTCTGCAGTGTCATCCTCGGCATAGGTCTTATATTACCTAGCCCGTGAAGTGCGGAAACGAGCTTCACTCGGTCAGCGCAGCGCCTCAGTCCCAGTCGATGCCGAAGACGCCGGGGCCGAAGTCCAGTGCCACCGCGTGCACGCCGTCGGCGCCGTCGAGCTTGAGGGGGCGCCGGGTGAGCATGCCGGTCGAGCCGTTGCGGGAGTACTGCCAGCACCGGTCCGGCGCGGTGCCCGGCGCGAAGCGGACCTCGAGGAGGTACTCCGGCACCGGGCGGCGGAACTCGCGGTAGTGGGTGTTGCGGCACTCCGGGTACGGCGGCCCGCTGTTGGTCAGCGTGTACTCGATCAGGTGTGTCTCGCCCCGGTTGATCGGCTGATCGAAGAGCAGTTCGGCGACGATGAGTCCGTGTGCCTCGTCGACCTCGGCGCGGCCGATCCGGCAGTTGCGCACGGCGTGCAGCTCCGGCGCGCCGGCCGCCGGGTCGTCCTGGGTGTACACCAGCAGCCAGCGGTCCTGGCCGTCCGCGGCCGCCTGGAACACCGCCCGCGCGGTCACCGCGCGCTGGCCGCCGTCGGCGGCGATCTCGCACAGGTCGTGCAGCCCGACCAGCTTCAGCGGGTGCTGGCGCTCGAGCGCGTTCGGGGCGCCGACCTTGTCCAGCAGGGGCTGCAGCACCTCCCGCGGGAACGACATGGGCTCGCCACCGGCCTGGCGCTTCCCGGCGCCGCCGCGCGGCCGGGGCGGGGGCAGCAGTCCCAGCAGGGCCCCGGCGGGGACGTCGAGGATTTCTTCGAGCGTGTGGACGGCCGAGAGCGAGCTCTGCCGCTCCGGCTGGCGTTTGCCGGACTGCCAGTAGCTGAGCGCGGTGACGCTGACGACGACGCCGCGGGCCCGCAGCCGGGCCTGGATCCGGTCGAGCGACAGCCCGCTGGTGGCGATGGCCGCGCGCAGCTGGGTGGCGAACGCGGTGCGCCCGCAGTCGTGGCCGTCGCCCGCCGTGCTGCTCGCCATTGTTGAAACCGACCCGCCCCGTGCCGTCCCCCGACGCTCCCCGACACGAAGCACGTTAGCAGGATTCACCGGACCACCCGCGCCCCTCTTCGCCGGGGCCGTCGTCGCCCGGCGAGGCTCGGCCGCTCGGGCGAACGGGCTAGTACTGGCAACTGTGAACCATTGCCCCGGCCTGGGCGGACGCGCTTGTATGACTTGCCCGCACCGGTGGCTCCGCCTCCCCCCTCACGGCCCCCCGGGTGCGGCGAACCGGCCGTGAAAACGGTTCCGGCTCCGGTTCACCCCGGCCGCGTTGTGCGACCGGCCGGTGTGGCCGCGCGATGACCGGTGGCCCGGCGACGCCCCCAGCGCCGGGCCACCGGTCTTATTACCAACGGCTCCGCCTTCCTCCCCACCACCACCCTCAACGGAGGCTGTAGTTTTCCGGGCATGGTCCTCCGGAAGAACATCCTGATCACGGGTGCCAGCAGCGGGCTGGGCGAAGGCATGGCCCGCCAGTTCGCGGCGAAGGGGCGCGACCTGGCGCTGTGCGCGCGACGCACCGAGCGGCTGGAGAAGCTGGCCGCCGAGCTCACGGCCACGCATCCCGGGATCAAGGTCGTCACGCGCACGCTCGACGTCACCGACCACGACCGCGTGTTCGCCGTCTTCGAGGAGTTCCGCGCCGAGCTCGGTTCCCTCGACCGGGTGATCGTGAACGCCGGGCTCGGGAAGGGGCAGCCGGTCGGCAAGGGCCGGTTCGACGCCAACCGCCAGACCATCGAGGTCAACTTCGTCGCGGCCGCCGCCCAGATCGAGGCCGCCGCCGGGATCTTCCGCGCGCAGGGCGCCGGGCACCTGGCGGTGATCTCGTCGTTCAGCGCGATCCGCGGCCTGCCGGGCACCCTCACCGCGTACGCCGCTTCGAAGGCCGGGATCTCGGCGTTCGTCGACGGCACCCGCATCGAGTTGAAGCGCAAGGGCATCGCGGTCACCGACGTCCGGCCCGGCTACATCGAGTCCGAGATGAACGACCGGATCGGCCGGAACCCGTTGCTGGCCAAGGCCGAGCGCGGCGCCAAGGCGCTGGCCAAGGCGATCGAGGCGGAGCCGGCGCGGGCCTACGTCCCGGCGTGGCCGTGGGTGCCGCTGAGCCTCGCGATGCGCGTGGTGCCGGCTTCGGTGCTGCGGAGGGTCCTGTGACCACCGGCAGCGCCGACACGACCGTCGAGGTCCGCGCGGAGGACGCCTTCGACGCCGTCGCGGTGCACGAATGGCTGGCCGCGAAGGTCGAGGGCCTCGGGCCTGAGCCACCGCGCGTCCGGCAGTTCCCCGGCGGCGCGTCGAACCTGACGTACCTGCTGACCTACCCGGACCGCGAGCTGATCCTGCGCCGCCCGCCGGCCGGGCACAAGGCCGCGTCGGCGCACGACATGCGGCGCGAGTACCGCGTGCAGCACGCGCTGAAGCCGGTGTTCCCGTACGTGCCGCGGATGCTGGCGTTCGGGGACGACCCGGGCGTGCTCGGCGGCGACTTCTACGTCATGGAGAAGCTCGACGGCCTGATCCTGCGCGGCAACCTGCCCGCCGGTCTGGAGCTGACCGCGGAGCGGGCGCGCGAGCTGTCCGGCAAGGTCGTCGACCGGCTGGTCGACCTGCACGCCGTCGACGTCGGAACGGCCGGGCTGGCCGACCTCGGCAAGGGCGCGGGCTACGTCGAGCGGCAGATCCGCGGCTGGTCGGACCGGTACGTCGCGGCCCGCACGGACAATGTCGGCGACTTCGCCGAGGTGCGCTCGTGGCTGGCTGCGAACCGGCCCGGCGAGGTGAAGATCTGCCTGATCCACAACGACTACCGGCTCGACAACCTGGTGCTCGACGGTCCGGGCACGCTGAACATCGTCGGCGTGCTCGACTGGGAAATGGCCACGCTCGGCGACCCGCTGATGGAGCTGGGCAGCATGCTGGCCTACTGGGTGCAGGCCGGCGACGACGACGTCATGCAGGCCAGCCGGCGGCAGCCGACGCACCTGCCCGGCATGTTCACGCGCGAGGAGTTCGTCGCTAGGTACCTGGAACGGACCGGGCTTTCCGTGGGCGACTGGCGGTTCTACGAGGTCTACGGCCTGTTCCGGCTCGCCGCGGTGCTGCAGCAGCTGTACCGCCGGTACCGCGAGGGCGCCACCCGCAACCCGGCGTTCAAGGACTTCTGGCAGTTCGTCGGCTACCTGGACCGGCGCTGCCGGGAGATCATCGCGAAGGGGAATGGTTAGTGGGCGCGATCTACCTGATCCGGCACGGGCAGGCGTCGTTCGGGGCGGCGGACTACGACGCGCTTTCTCCGCGCGGCTTCGAACAGTCCACTGTGGTCGGTGCGGAACTGCTGCGGCGTGGGGTGGTCTTCGGCCAGGTCCGGTCCGGAACGCTGGCGCGCCAGCGGGACACCGCGGCCACGGCCTTGAAGGTGCTCGGCAGCGACGTCCCGGTGGTCGAGGACCCGCGGTGGAACGAGTACGACCACGTCGACATCGCACTGCACCACGCCGGCGGGGCGCCGCAGGAGGATTCCCGCGCCTACCAGGGACTGCTGGATGCCGCGCTGACCGCGTGGACGTCGGCCGGCGCTTCCGGGCCGTGCGCCGAGACCTGGCCCGCGTTCCGCGCGCGGTGCCGGGACGCGCTCGCGGACCTGGTGGCGTCGCTGGGCAAGGGGGAGCACGCGGTCGTGTTCACCTCCGGCGGCGTGATCGCCACGATCTGCGGGCTCTTGATGGGAGCGCCCGAAGCCGGGCTGCTCAAGCTCAACCGCGTCACGGTCAACGGCGGGATCACGAAACTGGTGTCCGGCCGCGGCGGCGTCACCCTGCTGTCCTTCAACGAGCATCCGCACTTCGAGGCGGACGCGGCTTCGTTGCTCACCTATCGCTAGGAGGCACCCGATGCGGTTCGGCGAGGTCACGCTGTACCCGGTGAACGGCCACGGCCCGGAGGACGTCGTCGTCGACGCCGAGGGCCGGATCTACACCGGCGTCGACGACGGCCGGATCCTGCGCCTGTCGCCGGACGGACAGCGCATCGACGTCATCGCCGACACGGGCGGCCGCCCGCTCGGGCTGGAGCTGTACGGCGAAGCCGAGCTGCTGATCTGCGACGCGCGGGCGGGGCTGCTGGTCGTGCCGCTGGCCGGCGGCGGGGTTTCGACCTTGGCGACGTCGGCACAGGGACTGGACTTCGTGTTCTGCAACAACGCGGCGGTGGCGTCCGACGGCACGATCTACTTCACGGACTCCTCCCGCCGCTTCGGCATCGACAACTGGCGCGACGACCTGATCGAGCAGACGGCGGGCGGGCGGCTGCTGCGCCGCTCTCCGGACGGCTCGATCGACCTGCTCCTGGCCGGCCTCCAGTTCGCGAACGGCGTCGCGCTCGCCCCGGACGAGTCGTTCGTGGCGGTGGCGGAAACCGGTGCGTGCCGCGTTTCCCGGGTGTGGCTGGACGACGGCCGTTCGGACGTCTTCGTCGACGGCTTGGGGGGCTTCCCGGACAACATCTCGACCGGCTCGGACGGGCTGATCTGGATCACCCAGGCGTCGCCTCGCGTGCCGGCCTTGGACGTCGTGCGTCGCCTGCCGGCGCCGCTACGGGCGGGCGTGCGCAAGCTGCCGACGAAGTTGCAGCCTCGGCCGGGTCGTGAGGTCGGGGTCCTCGGCGTCGCGGCGGACGGCACGGTGGAACGCGAGCTGCGCGGGGAGATTCCCGGGTTCCACATGCTGGTGGGGGTCCGGGAGTGGCGGGGGAAGCTGTACTTCGGCTCGCTGGAGGAGTCGGCGATCGCGGTGACGACCCGCTGACGCTGGCTCTCATGCGCCCCAATGTGGCGTTGGGTGCGCTGGACGCACCGAACGCCACATTGGGTGCGCTGGACGCAACCAATGCCACATTGGGGCGCTTGGCTCAGCGACCCGTCCAGCGCGGATCCCGACCGGCGGACCAGGCCGCGTAGAACTCCTTGTGGTCCTTGGTCGTCATCAGCAATGCCTGCGTGATCGCCTCCAGCTCGATCGCGCTGCCCAGGTCCATGTCCAGCTCACGCGTCAGCAGCACCTTCGTCGTCGCGTACGCCAGCGCCGGGCCGTCCGCGAGACGTCGTGCCAAAGCCGAAGCGGCCGCCGGCAGTTCCGAGTCGGGGACCACCTGCGTGGCCAACCCGATTTCCGCGGCGCGCTCCGCCGTGACCTTGTCTCCCAGGATGAGCAGCTCCGTCGCCCGGCCGAGGCCCACCAGGCGAGGCAAGAGATAAGCCGAGCCCATGTCCGCCCCCGCCAGGCCGACCTTCGTGAACAGGAACGCGAACTTCGCCGACTCCGCCAGCAGCCGGAAGTCGCTCGCCAGCGCGATCACCGAGCCCGCTCCCGCGGCCACTCCGTTGACCGCCGCGATCACCGGCAGCGGGCATTCGCGCAGCGCCTTCACCACCGCGCCCGTCATGCGCGTGAACTCCAGCAGCTCCGCCGTCTCGAACTTCCGCAGCTCGCCGATGATCTCTTCGACGTCGCCGCCGGAGCAGAACCCGCGGCCCCGCCCGGTGATCACCAGGACCCGGACGTCCTCGTGCTGGGGCAGCTCGATGATCAGGTCCCGCAGGTCCGCGTAGACGTCGAAGGTCAGCGCGTTCAGCTTCTCGGGCCGGTCGAGGGTGACCGTGGCGACGCCGTCGGCCACGGTGAACTCGAAGTGCTCCCACTCCTTCGTCAGCGGTGCGGTCGCGCGGAACGGGCTCATGACTGGATTCCTCCGCCGTCGAGTACGAGGGTCTGGCCGTTGATCGCGGCGGCTTCGGGTGCCGCCAAAAAGGAGACAGCGAACGCCACCTCCGAAGGCTCCAGCAGCCTGCCCAGCGGGGACGCCGCCGCCAGCGCCGATTCCGCCGAAGCGGAGTCACGTCCCGTCCGCGAGGCGATGCGGGCCACCGAGGTCGCCGTCATGTCGGTGCGCACGAACGCCGGGCACACCGCGTTCGCCGTGACGCCGGTGCCGGCCAGTTCCGCCGCGACCGCCCGCATCAGCCCGACGGCCGCGTGCTTCGACGCGGTGTACCCCGCCGTGTAGCGGTATCCGACGTGCGACGCCGTCGACGCCACCGTGACGATCCGGCCGCTGTCTCGCGAGCGCATTCCGTCCAGCACCGCGCGGGTGCAGAGGAACGCGCCGGTCGCGTTGACCTCGATCTGCGCACGCCAGTCGTCCAGCGAAGTGCGCGAAACCGGTGCGCTGGAAGAGATCCCGGCGTTGTTGACCAGCACGTCCACCGGACCCGCATCGGCGAAGAACGCCGTGACAGCGTCCTCGTCGGTGACGTCGCAGTCGGCCCGGCCCGGCGCGAGCACCGTGTCGCCGGCCGCGCGGAACCGGGCCGTGATCGCCGCGCCGATGCCGCGGGTGCCGCCGGTGACGACGACCAGGCGGCTCACGGGCGGTCCGCCAGCGCGCGGCGGTCGAGCTTGCCGTTGGCGGTACGGGGAAGTTCCGTCATGAACACCACTTCGCGAGGGTACTTGTGCTTGGCCAGATGGGCTTTCGCGTGCTCTTTCAGCTCTTCCGCGGATACCGAAGCCCGCACCACGACGTACGCGCGGGGGACGACCAGGCCGCCGACCTCGTGGCCGACCACCGCGCAGTCGGTGACGTCCGGGTGGCCGAGCAGGCAGTCCTCGATCTCGCCGGGCGCGACGAACACGCCGCCGACTTTCAGCAGCGCGTCGGCCCGGCCGTGGTGGCGGAAGAAACCCCCGGAACGGCTGAACAGGTCGCTCGACGTCAGCGTGTCGCCGTCGAACGTCCGCGCCGACTTCTCCGGGTCGCCGAAGTACTCCAGCGCGATGGTCGGCCCGGTCACGCGCAGCGGGCCGATTTCGCCGTCCGGCAACGGGTTCCCCAGCTCGTCGACGACCTGCGCGGTGTAGCCGGGCACCTCGGTGCCGAGCGTGCCGACGCGCGCGGCGCCCGGCCGGTTCGAGAGGTAGATGTGGTACGCCTCGGACGAGCCGATCCCGTCCACCACCGGCACGCCGAAGGTCGCGTCCCACTTCCGGTGCAACTCGGAGGGCAGCGCCTCACCCGCGGACGTCGTCATGCGCAGGCAGCTCAGGTCCTGTTCCGCCGCGGCGGGGTGCGCGACCATCGCGCTCATCATGGTCGGCACGTTGACCAGCACGGTCGGCCGGTACCGGGCGATCAGCTCGAAGATCAGGTCCGCCGTGCTGCGCTCGGGGAACACGATCCCGGCCGCGCCGACGCCGAACGGGAACAGCGCCACCAGGTCGCGCGCGTACCCGAAGAACAGCTTGGGCACGGCGAGGACCCGGTCGTCCTCCCGCAGGCCGAGCACTCCGGCGGCGTACCGCTCGAAGCTCTCGAGCGGACTGCGCAACGGATGCACGCACGCCTTGGGCGCGCCGGTGCTGCCGGTGGTGAACTTCCAGATGCCGACGTCGTCGAGCGTCGTCGGCGCGGCCTCCAGCGAGTCCGGCGCCGCGTCGACCAGTGTCCGGAAGGGACGCTCGCCCGGCAGCAGCTCATCGGCCGGTACCCCGGTGACCAGCAGGTTCCGCGCCCCCGCCGAGCGCAGCGCGGGGAGCGTGACGGCGTCCGCGAGCACCGCGACGGCCTCGGTGTAGCCGAGGTAGTACGCGTAGTCCTTGGGCTGCAGGAACGGGTAGACCTCGGCCGTCACCGCGCCGATCTTCTGCGCGCCGTACCAGGCCGCGACGAACTCGTCGCCGTCGCTCAACGCCAGCAGCACTCGCTGTCCTTTTCGGACACCGGCGTCGAGAAACACGTTCCCGATCCGGTTGGCCAGCCGCGCCAGCGCCGCGTAGCTGACCGCGCGGTCCCCGGCGAGCAGCGCGGTCCGGTCGCCGCGGCCCTCGGCCACGTGCCGGTCGAGGAAGTGCGTGGCGAGGTTGAACGGCTCACTCACGGGCCAGCTCCCGGATCGCTTCCACCAGCAGGTCGGTCAACGTCGAGAACGTCGTCTCGCCCTCTTCCGCGGTCGCCTCGGCCGGGGCGCCGCAGTACGCGTCGGTCATCCCCATCGCCAGGAAACCTCCGTCGGACGGCGCCGAAGCGAGACTGACCGGAACGTGCGGCAGCGTCCGCATCAGCGGCTGGTCGACCAGTTCGGGCCGGTCGGCCAGCACCAGCGACGTCTCGTAGCGCCCGGCGTGACACTCACCGGACCGGAACTCCTCGGTCAGCCGCCGCGCGTGCCGCCGCCGGACCAGGTCGAGCAGGGTGACGCGCCCGTCGTAGGCGAAGTTCAGCGTCTCCGCCGCTCGCCGCAGCGTCACCAGGTGCGCGGGTTCGAAGTGGTTGTTGACCAGCAGGATCCGGCGCAGGCGCTGGCCGATGAGCGACGCTCCGATGTCGACGAGCAGCGAGTGCAGTGTCTCCTCGCCGATGTGGATGCCGCCGGCGAACCCGGCCGCGAACCGCGTCACGCCGTATTGCACCTCGGGCAGGACCAGCACGTGGACGTCCTCGTCGGCGGCCAGCCGGTCGGCCGCGCGCTCGCACATCCCGCGCGAGATCAGCGGGTCCGTGCCCAGCGGCGCGTGCGGGCCGTGCGGCTCGATCGCGCCCAGCGGGAGCAGCAGCACCGGGACGCGATCAGCCGAAGCCAACGCAGCGACCTGCCGCGAGCTGAGGTCCGCGAAGTACGTCACGCAAATCAAGCTACACCGCAGCGGCCTGAGGTGTATAGAGTTGCCGGCATGCCTGCCGCCGCCTTCGAAGCCAGCCCTCAAGAGCTGGTCGTGACGTTGCTGGGCAGCTACGTCCACCCGCGCGACAGCCGCCGGGTGTGGTCGGGTGGCCTGGTCGCGGTGCTCGCCGAGCTGGGCTTCTCCGACGGCGCGGCCCGGATCGCGCTGACCCGCCTGGTGCGCCGCGGCCTCCTCGCGCGGCACCGCGAAGGCCGCACCGTGCACTACTCGCTGACCCGGCGCACCGTCGCGCTGCTCGCCGACGGCGACCACCGGATCTTCTCCCTCGGCCGCCGCGAGCGCGTGGCCGGCGAGTGGACCGTGCTGTGGCAGAGCATCCCGGAGAGCCGTCGTCAGGCCAGGGAACGCCTGGTGCGGCGGCTGCGGTTCCTCGGGTTCGGGCCGTACCAGGACGGCACGTGGATCGCCCCGCACGACCGCGAAGCCGAAGTCGTCGCGCTGCTCGGTGAACTCGACGTCACCGAGCACGCCGGGCTGCTGCTCGGCCGGCCGTCGGCCGCCTTGGACGTCCGCCGGTTCGCCGGCCGGGCCTGGGACCTCGACGACCTGGCCGCGCGGTACACCGCGTTCGTCGACCAGTTCGGCGGGTGCGCGGGACGGAACCTGGCGGACGCCGAGGCGTTCGAGGTCCGCACCCGGCTGGTGCACACCTTCCGCGCGTTCCCGTCGCTCGACCCCGAACTGCCCGCCGACCTGGTGCCCGCGCCGGACCACCGGGCGGCCGCCGTCGAGTTGTTCCACGATCTGTACACCGCGCTCGCCGGTCCGGCGCAGCGCCATTTCGACGAGGTGACCCAAGGATGAACGAAACCAGCCAAGCGACCCAGGAGGCGCTGAGCTACACCTCGTACCTCGCGCTGGACGAAGTGCTCAACGCCCAGCGCACCCGGTCCGACGAGCACGACGAGCTGTTGTTCATCGTGATCCACCAGGTGTACGAGCTGTGGTTCAAGCAGATCCTGCACGAGGCCGCGTTTCTCCAGGAGAACCTGACCGAGGGCAACACCGCGCACTCGATCCGCGTCCTGCGCCGCATCCTGACGATCCTGAAGGTGGCCGTCGCGCAGATCGACGTGCTGGAAACCATGACGCCCAGCCAGTTCACGAGTTTCCGCGCCCGTTTGGACGCTTCGAGCGGCTTCCAGTCGGCCCAGTTCCGCGAGCTGGAAGCCGTGCTCGGGCGTCGTGACGAGCGGGTGTTCGCGCATTATCCCGAAGGCGGCGAGCAGCGGAAACGCATCTCCGAAGCGATGGCGCGGCCGTCGTTGTTCGACTCTTTTCTCGCGTACCTCAAGGCTTCTGGCTACGCGGTCGACTGTGAGCGAGACGTCACTCGACCGGTGGAGCCGTCCCCGGCCCTGCAGGCGATATTGCTGGACGTGTACAGCGACGACGGCGGACCGTCGGTCGTCGCGGAATGTCTGGTCGATCTCGACGAAGGGATGCAGGAGTGGCGCTACCGGCACGTGAAGATGGTCGAACGCACCATCGGCGACAAGACCGGGACGGGAGGATCATCCGGCGCGACCTACCTGCGTACCACGCTTTTCCAGCCGATGTTCCCGGATCTCTGGGCAGTACGGAGCCGACTGTGACCACCTTGGACGATCTGCGCGCGGACGACAACGCGCTCGCCCCGCACTACTCGCGCTTCGCGGTCCGGGAGCGGCTGCTGCTGTCCGGGCACTCGCACCAGGCGTGGCCGGACGTCGCGGAGGAGGGGCTGCTGGAGTCCTTCGCCGACGCCGCGCGTGACGTAGACGCCAAGTGGGAGCGCGCGTTCGCGAAGGCCGGTGAGCTGCGCGCGGGCTTCCGCCTGCTGCTCGGCGACCCGCACGGGGAGTACGCGCTCGGCGCGAGCACGCACGACCTGGTGCTCCGCTTCCTGTCGGCGATGGAGCTGCCGCGGAGGCCACGGCTCGTCACCACCGACGGCGAGTTCCACACGCTGCGCCGTCAGCTCGCCCGCCTCGAAGAGGAGGGCGTCGAGGTCGTGCGGGTGCCGCTCGATCCGGTGACCACGCTCGCCGAGCGCGTCGCCGGCGAGGTCGACGGCGACACCGCCGCGGTGCTGGTGTCGGCCGTGCTGTTCGAGACGTCGAGGCTCGTGCCCGGGCTCGCGCACCTCGCCGACGTCTGCCGCGACCGCTCGATCGAGCTCCTCGTCGACGCCTACCACGCGCTCGGCGCCGTGCCGTTCGCGCTGCACGACCTCGGGCTCACCAACGCCTGGGTGCTCGGCGGCGGTTACAAGTACCTCCAGCTGGGCGAGGGCAACTGCTTCCTGCGGCTGCCCGCGCACGCCCAGGAGCTGCGGCCGGTGATCACCGGCTGGTACGCCGAGTTCGGCGCGCTCGCCGACGAACGCGACCCCGGCAAGGTCGCCTACGCCACCGGCGGCGACCGGTTCGCCGGCGCCACGTACGACCCGGCCAGCCACTACCGCGGCGTTCGCGTCCAGCGGTTCTTCGTCGAGCAGGGGCTCACCCCGGAGTTCCTGCGCGAGGTTTCGCAGCACCAGGTCGGCCTGCTCGCGTCGGTGTTCGACAAGCTCGGTCTGCCCGAGGACGTCGTCACCCGCGACCGCGAGACGCCGCTCGGCCGGCTCGGCGGGTTCCTCTCCCTGCGGTGCGCCGACGCCGCCGGGCTTCAGGCGGCGCTGGCCGCCGACGGCGTCCGCACCGACAGCCGGGGCTCCTACCTGCGGTTCGGCCCGGCGCCATACCTCTCCGACACCCAGCTGGAGACGGCGATGAGCGCGCTCGGCCGCGTTGTGCGTGGCTGAGCCACGCCACTAGGTTGGTGCCGGGCACCCACCGGGCGGACGACCTCCGCACGCCGGGTCCCGACCACCCCGAAGCGCGTCCCGGCCACGAACCGGGCGCGGGAGACAAAGGAGTCACCACCGTGACCGAAGGAGTGTTCGCCCGGGGCACCGGGCACGAACAAGTCGTGTACTGCCACGACCAGGCCAGTGGCCTGAAGGCGATCATCGGCATCTACTCCACCGCGCTCGGTCCCGCACTGGGCGGGACGCGCTTCCATCCCTACGCCACCGAAGCGGACGCGCTCGACGACGTGCTCGCGCTGTCCAAGGGCATGGCGTACAAGAACGCGCTGGCCGGGCTCGACCTCGGCGGCGGCAAGGCCGTCATCATCGGCGACCCGAAGACGCTCAAGTCCGAAGCGCTGCTGCGCGCGTACGGACGCTTCGTGCAGTCCCTGGGCGGCCGCTACATCACGGCGTGCGACGTGGGCACGTTCGTGCGGGACATGGACGTCGTGGCCCGCGAATGCCGGTACGTCACCGGCCGCTCGCCCGAGGACGGCGGGGCCGGCGACTCGTCCGTGCTCACCGCGTTCGGCGTCTTCCAGGGCATGCGCGCGTCGGCCGAACACGTCTGGGGCAGCCCGGACCTGGCCGGCAGGCGCGTCGGCGTGGCCGGTGTCGGCAAGGTCGGGCACATCCTCGTCGGGCATCTCGTCGAGGCCGGCGCGCGGGTGACGATCACCGACGTCTGGTCGCCCGCCATCGAGCGGACCCGGTCGGCGTACCCGACCGTCCAGGTCGTGTCCGATGTGGACACCCTGCTGCGCACCGAGCTGGACGTCTTCGCGCCCTGTGCTCTGGGTGGCGTCTTGAACGACGAGACCGTGCCGGTGCTCGGCGCCCGGATCGTCTGCGGCGCGGCGAACAACCAGCTCGCGCACGCGGGCATCGACAAGCAGCTCGCCGACCGCGGCGTCCTGTTCGCGCCGGACTACCTGGTGAACGCCGGGGGCGTGATCCAGGTCGACGACGAGCGCCACGGCTTCGACTTCGACCGCGCGAAGCGGAAGACGACAGCCATCTACGACACCACAAAGGCCGTGTTCGCGCTGGCCGAGGCCGACGGCGTGCCGCCGGCGACGGCGGCCGACCGGCTCGCCGAGCGGCGGATGGCGGAGGTCGGGCGGCTGCGGTCCATCATGACCGGGTGAGTCCCGAAGAGATCTTCGCGGCGGCGGGTGTGCGGGGCTTCCTGCACGCCCGCCGTCTCGATTCCGAGGCTTCCGTCGGTGTCGACGCCGACTCGCTCGTCGTGCTGGCGTCGGTGGTGAAGGTGCCGCTGGTGCTGGAGTTCGCCCGGCAGGTCGCCGACGGCCTGCTCGACCCGGCGGACCGGGTGCGGGCCACGGCCGCCGACCGCCTCGGCGGCAGCGGTTCGGCGGGGTTCGCCGACGACGCCGAGTACAGCCTGCGGGACGCGGCGCTGCTGGCCCTTTCGGTGTCCGACAACACGGCCGCGGACCTGCTGTTCGACCGCGTCGGCGTCGAGAACGTGCGGTCCCTGCTGGCCGAGCTGGGCCTGACGCGCACGACGGTGATCGGCGCGCCGCGGGACCTGCTGCGCACGATCATCGAGGACGACGAGGCCGGGCGGCCGCTCCGGGCCTTCGATCCGGTGCGGACTTCCGCGAGTACGCCGCGCGAAATGACCCGGTTGCTGTCGGCGATCTGGCTCGACGAGGTCGGCGCCGCGGCGTGCGCCCAGGTGCGGGAGCTGATGGCGGCCCAGGTCAGCTGGCACCGGCTGACCGCGGCGTTCCCGCCGGAGGTGGCGGTGGCGGGCAAGACGGGCACGATGCCCGGGATCCGCAACGAAATCGGCGTCGCGAGCTACCCCGATGGGACGTCGTACGCGGTCGCGGTGTTCACGGTCGGCGGCGCGGAAACGCTGAGGCGGCCGGACATCGACCGCGCGATCGGGGAGGCGGCCCGCGCGGCGGTCGATCAGCTGCGCTCGTAGAAGACGTCCCACGGCCGCGCCCCACCCGGGTCCGGCGGCACGAGCCGCGACACCCCGTCGTCGCGGAGCACCTCCGCCGCGATCTCCGCCAGCTTCGCGGCCTGGGGGTGCGGGCTCGACGACGGCCACGCGAACGCCATCCGCGACCGCAGGACGTCGTCCGCGAGCGGCCGCCAGACCACCCGGGGTTCCTTGCGGGCGCGGGGTTCGAACGCGACGCCGTGACCGGCCAGGACCAGGCCGAGCACGAACTCGGGGTTGCGGGCGTGGCGGATGGACGCCGGCCGGAAGCCGTGGTCCCAGCACGTGCGCAGCAGCGCGTCGTAGCTTCCGGGCGCGGCGGCGCGCGGGGAATGAACCAGTCCTTCGCCCGCGAGGTCGGCCAGCGCCGGCGACGCCCGGCGGGCGAGCGGCGAGTCGCGGGGGAGGACGACGCCGAGCGGAGTATCGACGGCCGGGCCGAGGTCGAGCCCGACGACGTCCACCGGCAACTGCAGCAGACCCGCGTCCAGTTCGCGGCCGGCGAGCAGCCGCGCCTGTTCGGCGGTGGTCAGCTCCTGCAGGTCGAGCCGGACGGCAGGGTGCTGCTCCGCGAACCTCGTCAGCAGCGCGGCGAGCACCCGGCCGGGCAGCTCCGGTGGCACGCCCGCGCGCAGCGCGTCCAGCTCGCCGCGGTCGGCCTTCGCGACCAGTGCCGTCATCCGGTCCCAGCGGGCGAGCAGGTCCCGCGCTTCGGCGCGGAGCACTTCGCCGGCTTCGGTCAGCGTGACGCGGCGGCCGCGGTCGAACAGCTTCGCGCCCAGCTCGGCTTCGAGCCGCTTGACGCGCTGGCTCAACGGCGGCTGCGCGATGCCGAGCCGGTCGGCGGCGCGCCCGAAGTGCAGTTCTTCGGCGACGACGAGGAAGTACCGGAGCGAACGGAGGTGGTCCACGCAGCGACGATAGCCGCTCGCGTATCGACATGCCGACGTCTCGATCTTGGACAGCGCCGCGCGGTTCGTGGTCTGGTGCCCGGTATGAACAACGGATTCAGCAGACGGGGGCTCTTCGGGGCGAGCGCCGCGGCCGCGGCCATCCTGGCGGGCGCTCCGGTGGCAGCCGCCCGGGAGGCATCGGGGATGACGTTGCGGTGGTGGGGAAACAACAGCTGGGAGATCCGCGTGGGGACGAAGACGATCCTCATCGACCCGTGGCTGACGAGGTTCAAGACGGGGACGTACACCCCGGCGGGCGCGGACCCGCGCACGCCGCTCTCGGTGAACCGCGCGTTGATCGACGGGTACCTCGACCGAGGTTTGCGGGCGGACCACATCCTCGTCACCCACGGCCACTACGACCACCTCACCGACGTCCCCTACCTGGCCAAACGCACCGGAGCGACGGTGTTCGGCACCGAGACGCATTTGAGTCTCATGGCGGCGCTGGGGGCGCCGGAAGATCAGCTGGCGGTCGCGAGCGGCGGGGAGGACCTGACGTTCGACGGCTACTCGATCCGGATCCTCCGGTCGCTGCACTCGGCGACCGGCGACCGGGCGCAGGTGGCGTTCCCCGGCTCGCGGCCGCTGTCCCGCCGCGACCGGCCGTGCGTCATCGAAGACCTGGTCGAGGGGGGCACGCTGGCTTACCAGGTGACCGGCGGCGGGGCGAGCGTCCTGGACTTCGGCGGGTCGAACTACATCGAGTCGGAGCTGGCGGGGCTCCGCCCGGACGTGGTGCTGCTGCCGCCCGGCGGAACCAAGGTGACGCAGTACGTGCCGCGGCTGCTGCGCACGCTCGGCCACCCGCGGTACGTGGCCGCCACGCACTGGGACGACTTCGACCTGCCGCTGGGACAGGCGAAGGACCCCAACGGTGGCCTGGAAATCCTCCGCAAAGCGGTCGCCGCGGCGAGCCCGGGCAGCGAGTTCGTGGTGCTGGACCACCTGGGTTCGTTCGTACCGTGAACGCTCTGAAGGCCACCGTCAGGGCAGTGCCCTGACGGTGGCCTTCGAGAGTCGATCCTCAGCCGCTCTTGCGGCGGAACGTCCGCTTGTTCGCCGCGGGGCCGTGGGCGTGCTGGTTCTTGCCACCGGCGTTCTCGTGGGACGCACCGGACCGCGCGTGGGCCTGCTTGCGCTCCAGCGCTTCCCGGAACTTGCGTTTGACGTCGTCCTCCTCGCCGCTGGGCGACGAATCCGGTTCACTCATTCTTACCTCCGAAGATGACGACGTGTGACTGCTCCAGCCTGGCATCGGCCGGAGCGCTTGGCGAGTCGATTTGCTCACGTTGTCAGCGTTTGGGCGACGGCACGCCGCCGAACTGTACCGACTTCCGGGTCAGCGGGCGGCCGCAGTGGTCGCACAGCAGCATCGGCCGCAGCCGGTTGCCGCATTCGACGTGGTGCAGCGTGATGTCCGGCTCCTGGCCCACCACCTCGAAGCCGCGCGACCACTCGGCGATGAACGCCAGCGCCGGGAAGAACGCCAGCCCCTTCGCCGTCATCCGGTAGTCGCGCGCGTCCGTCCGCGTGGCCGCCGTGCCGGTGCGCAGCACGCCGACCTCGACCAGCTTGGTCAGCCGGCCCGACAGCACGCTCGGCCCGATGCCCAGCTCGCGTTCGAACTCGGAGAAGTGCCGGCAGCCGAGCAGCGCCGACACCAGCAGGCCGGTCGACCACCGGTCGCCGAGCAGCTCCATCGTGTCGGGGAAGAACATCAGCGGGTCGCCGGCCAGCGACTCGGCGTCCTTGCGGCGGAAGCGCTTGGACGCGGTCGCGGCGGCGACGCCGGTGCTGTCGAGGCGTTCGGCGCGGACGTCACGCGCGTCGACCCGGCGCCCGCAGGCGGCGCAGCCGAGGGGTGCTGATGTAGCCAGCTCACAGTCGAGGTGGATCAGCGTCGGCAGCACCTCGCGGCGGCCATCGACCCACTCGCGTTCCCACGCCCAGATCGAGATCAGCAGCGGCCACAGCTCCAGGCCGCGCTCGGTGAGCCGGTACTCGTGGCGGGTGCGGCGCGCGTCCCGGTACGGCACGCGCGTGAGCATGCCCGCGTCCACCATGTCCCGCAGCCGCCCGGACAACGCGGTCGGCGAGATGCCCAGCCGCAGCCGCAGTTCCTCGTAGCGGCGGAACCGCAGGAACAGGCTCTGCAGGATGAGCAGCGTCCACTGGTCGCCGACCAGTTCGAGTGCTCTCCGGAGCGGATCACCCGCCGGCCGGATGCGGTGTGCGGTCGCTTCGGTCACCGGTTCCCCCTCGTTGCGTGCGGCCTCAGCGTATACCTGACTACACCAAAAGAAGCCTATTGACACCTGGGTACACAAATCATAGTCTCATCCCCATCAGCCAGCGCGGTGAGCCCGAAGACCCAGGGAGCAGCCCGATGAGCAGGACCTCCGAACAGCCGCTGATGGTGGCCCGGACGGCGGGCACCGGCGAGGCCAACCCCTACCTGCTGGGCGTCTACGCCCCGGTCAGCACCGAGATCGACGCCGCAGACCTGCGGGTCATCGGCGAAATCCCGAAGGACCTCAACGGCGTCTACCTGCGCAACGGCCCGAACCCGCGGTTCGCCCCGGAAGGCCGCTACCACTGGTTCGACGGCGACGGCATGATCCACGCCGTCCACCTGGAGAACGGCAAGGCCCGATACCGCAACCGCTGGATCCGCACGAAGGCCTTCGAGGCCGAGTCCGAGGCGGGCAAGGGGCTCTGGACCGGCGTCATGGAGAACCCGAAGGACAACCCGTTCGGCAACACGCACGGCCTCGGGCTCAAGGACAACGCCAACACCGACGTGATCTTCCACCGCGGCCGCGTCCTCGCCACCTGGTACCTGTGCGGCTCGCCGTACTCGGTCGACCCGCTTTCGCTGGAGACGCTGGGCGCCGAAGACTTCCTCGGCACGCTGGTCGGCGACATGATGGCCCACCCCAAGGTGGACGAGGCGACCGGTGAGCTGTTCTGGTTCGACTACGGCCCGCGCCCGCCCTACCTGCGCTACGGCGTGATCAGCGCGGACGGCAAGGTCGTGAACACCACGGCGATCGACCTGCCGGGCCCGCGCCTGCCGCACGACATGGCCATCACCGAGCACTACGCGGTGCTGATGGACCTGCCGCTGGTCCAGGACCTGGAAGCGGCGAAGCTGGGCCGCCACAAGCTGCACTTCGACCGCTCGATGCCGAGCCGCTTCGGCGTCCTGCCACGCTACGGAGACGGTAGCCAGATCCGGTGGTTCGAAGCGAGCCCGTGCTACATCTACCACGTCGTCAACGCCTGGGAGGACGGCGAAGAGGTCGTCCTCGACGTCTGCCGCGTGCAGAAACCGGCGCCGCGGCCGGACGCGCACACCCCGCTCGCGAAGATGCTGTCCTACCTGCGGCTGGACGCGTCACTGCACCGCTACCGCTTCGACCTGCGGACCGGCGGGTGCCGCGAGGCGCCGCTCGACGACGGCAACACCGAGTTCCCGACCGTCGACGCCCGCGGCGTCGGACGGCGGAACCGGTACTCCTACACGGTGCACATCTCGCCCGAGTCGACGCTGAAGTTCGACGGGCTCGTGCGCCACGACAATCTTGCCGGCTCCAAGACCGAATACCGGTTCGGTCCCGGCCGGTGGGGCAGTGAGGCTCCGTTCGCACCCCGCGAAGGAGCATCCGTCGATTCGGCGGACGGTTATCTGGTGACGTTCGTGCAGGACGAGCGCGAGGGACGCTCGGAACTGGACATCTTCGACGCCGCCGATCTCGCTGCCGGACCCGTGGCCAGGGTCCTGCTTCCCCAGCGTGTCCCGCTCGGTTTCCACGCGACGTGGGTCCGGGCGGACCAGCTGGACACTCTCCGCGCATGAGATGCCATCGAGAGGGTCGCGCCCGGGACTTCCGGGCGCGGGGATGGTGGAGTGCGGAGACGATCGACCGGCTCGTGAAGGAGCGGGTAGGTGCCGACCCGGAGGGGCTCGCGCTGGTCGATCCACCGAACACCACCGCACTGGTCGGACGCGACCCGGTGCGGTGGACCTGGAGCCGGCTCGACGAACGCGTCGACGTCCTGGCCGCGTTCCTGCTCGCCAGAGGGGTGCGAGCAGGCGACGTAGTGGCTGTGCAGCTGCCGAACTGCTCGGCCCTGGTTCAGGCGTTCCTCGCGATCGTGCGGATCGGCGCGGTCGTCACCCCGTTCCCGGTGTCCTACCGGGAACACGAGATGGTTCCGATGTGCCGGCGCACCGGGGCCGTCGGGGTGATCACCGCATCCAGATACGGCGAGCACCCGCTCGCCGGGGCGGCCCTTGGGCTAATAGGCGCTTCGGCGCTGTCGGTCCGGTTCGTCGTCGCGAGGGGGGACGACGAACCGGCCGGCGCCCTGGCCTGGCCCGAAGACCCGCTGGACGCGGCCGGGCGATCCACTTTGGACGAATATCTCGGGACGCTCGAAACCGACGTGAACGACTGCGTGACGATCTGCTGGACGTCCGGTACCGAAGCCGAGCCGAAAGCCGTTCCGCGCTGTCACGGCGACTGGCTGGCGACGGCCGCGGGCTGCGTCCAAGCCGCGGGGATCACCCGCGACGACGTCCTGCTTTCCCCGTTCCCGATGACGAACATGGCCGGCATCGGCGGGATGTTCCTGCCGTGGCTGCTGACCGGCGCCGTGTTCGTCCCGCACCACCCGTTCGACCTGCCGGTGTTCCTGGGCCAGCTCGCGGCCGAGCGCGTGACGTACACCCTCGCGCCGCCGGCACTGCTGACCATGTTGCTGCACAACGAAAAGATCCTGTCCGGAGTGGACATCGCGGCCCTGCGGAAGATCGGGTCCGGGTCGGCGCCGCTCTCGCCGTGGCTGGTGCGCACCTGGGCCGAGCGCCACGGCATCGACATCATCAACTTCTTCGGCTCCAACGAAGGCACCGCGCTGCTGTCCGGCCCGGTGGACATCCCGGACCCGGAGCAGCGGGCGAGCTACTTCCCGAACTACGCCTCCGACGTCACCTGGTCGACCCCGGTCGCCGGATGGACGTCGGTGCGGCTGCACGACCCGGTCACCGGCGAGCAGGTGACCGGACCCGGGCGCCCCGGTGAGCTGCGCATCGCCGGGCCGACGGTGTTCGCCGGGTACCTGACCTCGGTGGGGGAGCCCCTGGACACGTCGGCGTTCGACGAAGACGGGCACTTCCGCACCGGCGACGTCTTCGAGATCGCCGGGCGGCGCGGGGAGTTCCTGCGGTACGTCGACCGGGCCAAGGACCTCGTCATCCGCGGCGGGATGAACATTTCGCCCGCCGAGGTCGAGGGTCTGCTGGCCGGGCACCCGGACGTCGCCGACGTCGGGGTGGTCGGCGTGCCCGACGAGGTCATGGGGGAGCGGGTGTGCGCGGTCGTCGTGCCCGGCGCGCGCAAGCCGTCGCTCGAAGAACTGGTCGCGTACCTGCGCGAGCGCCAGGTGGCCGCGTTCAAGCTGCCGGAACGGCTCGAGTACGCGGAGTCCTTGCCTCGCAACCCGGTGGGGAAGATCCTGAAGCGGCGGCTGCGGGAAAGCCTGGGGTGAGGCCATGACGGTGTTCGTGCTGGGCGGAGCGCAGACGGACTTCGCGCGTAACTTCGCGAAGGAAGGGCGCGGGATCCTCGAGCTGTTCGCCGAGGTCGTGCCCGATGCCTTGGCCGACGCCGGCGTGAGCGCCGAAGACGTCGAGGTCGCACACGTCGGGAACCTCGCGGCGGAGCTGTTCACCGGCCAGGCCCAGCTGGGCGGGGTGCTGGTGGCCGCGGTGCCCGAGCTCGACGGCGTGCCGAGCACCCGGCACGAAGCCGCGTGCGCGTCCGGCAGCACCGCGGTGCTCGCCGCGTGCGCCGACCTCGAGGCGGGCCGCTACGACCTGGCGCTGGTCGTCGGGGTCGAGCTGATGCGCAACACCGACGGGCAGCGCGCCGCCGAGCACCTCGGGTCCGCCGCGTGGGCCGGTCACGAGGCGGTCGAGGCGAAGTTTCCGTGGCCGGCGCTGTTCGCGGAGGTCGCCGACGCCTACGACGCGCGCTACGGCCTCGAGCACGTACACCTCGCACTGTTCGCCGAGCACGCTTTCGCCCGGGCGACGCGCAATCCGCTGGCCCAGGCCCGCGACTGGCGCTTCCCGGCCGGCGCGTTCGGGCCCGACGACGCCCTGAACCCGGTCATCGAGGGCCGCCTGCGCAAGCAGGACTGCGGCCGGATCACCGACGGCGCCGCGGCGGTCCTGCTGGCTTCGCCCGCGTTCGCCGAACGGCTCGGTGGCGGCTTTCCGCGCATCGCGGGCTTCGGGCACCGGACCGCGCACATCGGCCTCGCCGGGAAGATCGCCACCGAGGGCGAGTACCTGTTCCCGCATCTGCGCGGCGCGGTCGTCGACGCCTACCGGCGGGCGGGGGTCGCCGGCCCGGACGCGCTCGACGTCGTCGAGCTGCACGACTGCTTCACGATCACCGGGCTGGTCGCCCTGGAACACCTCGGGGCCGCGCCGCCCGGCGACGGCGGCCGGTTCGTCGCCGACGGCGGGCTCGACGCGGCCGGGATCAACCCGGGCGGCGGTCTGATCGGCCTCGGCCACCCGGTCGGCGCCACGGGCGTCCGCATGCTGCACGACGCGGCCCGGCAGGTGACCGGCACGGCGGGCGAGACACAGGTGGAGGGCGCGCGCACGGCGTTGACGCTCAACGTCGGCGGCTCGTTCACCACGGTGGTCACCATGATCGTGCGGGCTTCCGCATGAGGCTTTCGGTGTCGCTGGGCCTCTGGCAGGACCGCCCGCCGGAGGAGGCACTGGAAACCGCGCGCGCCGCCGAGGCGGCCGGCTACCCGGAGCTGTGGATCGGCGAGATGGCGACGTGGGACGCGTTCGCGCTCGGCACCGCGATCGGCGCGGCGACCTCGCGGATCTCGCTCACCTTCGGGCCGCTGGCCGTGACCGTGCGGGATCCGGCGATGATCGCCATGGGCGTCGCGTCGGTGGCGGCGCTGACCGGCCGATCGACCGGGGTCGCCCTGGGGACGTCCAGCGACGTCGTGGTGCGCGGCTGGCACGGCCGCTCCCGTGACCGGGCGGCCACGGCCCTCGAAGAGTCCGCGATCGCCGTCCGGCAGCTGGTCTCGGGCGAGAAGTCCACTGTGGACGGAGTGGTGGCGGGTTCACGGGGCTACCGGTTGCGGCTGGCGGCCCCGAAGTCGCCGTTGACCATCGCCGCGTTCGGTCCGCGAGCCCTCGACATCGCCGCGCGGCACGCCGACCGGATGGTGGTCAACCTGGTCAGCCCCGCCGCCGCGGCGACGTTGGTCCGCGGCCTGCGGGAAGCGGCTTCGCGGGCGGGCACCACGCCACCGCCGGTGGCCGCGTGGGTGGTCGGAGCCGCCGACCCGGGCCCGGCCGAGATCGAGCAGCTGCGGCGCGGCGTCGTCGGGTACCTCGCCGCACCGGGCTACGCGGACATGTTCCGCGCCGAAGGGTTCGGCGACCTCGTCGACTTCGCGCGCGGCCGCCCGCACCCGCGCGAGCTCCTGGAAGCGGTGCCGGTCGAGGCCATCGCCGCGGTCGGGCTGCTCGGTTCCCGCGACGAGATCGCCGTGAAGATCGGCGACTACGCGGCCGCGGGCGTCGACGAACTGGCGATCGTCCCGGCGACCGGCGACGAGGACCCGGGCGGCGCGAAAACCCTCGCCGCGTGTCGATCCGCCGCCGGCTCGTTCGACGTGTAGGCATGACGGAACCCATCGCTACCAAGAACCTCGACCAGTACGGGTCCGCGGCGCTGCCGTGGAGCAGGGCTACCGAGTTCCGCCTTCAATCACGCGAGTTCCGGCTCTGATCACGCGAGTTCGGTGTACCGGAACGGACGACTCGCGTACCCGGAGGGTCGGTTCGCGTACCCGGAGGGTCGGTTCGCGTACCTGGAGGGTCGGTTCGTGTGATCGGGCGCGGAACTCGCGTGATTGAAGGCGGAACTCGCGTGATTGAAGGCGGAACTGGGCGCGTGGCCCGGATCTTCAGGCCCGGGCCGCGACGCGGGCGATCGCGTCGGCGAGTTCCGGCCAGACCGCGCGCGGGAGGTTGTGTCCCATGCCCGGGAGCACGACCAGCTCCGCGTCCGGGATGGCCTCCGCCGTCGCCTTGCCGCCGCTGACGTTGACCAGCGGGTCGGCGTCGCCGTGCACGACCAGCGCGGGCAACCGGACCGAGCGCAGCCCCTCGGTGCGGTCGCCGGAGGCGACGACGGCCGCGGCGTGGCGCAGCGTGCCGACGGGGTGGCGGGCGCGGTCGTAGTGCAGTGCGGCCTTGGCCAGGAGGAACGCCTCGTCGTCCGGGTAGCCGGGGGAGCCGAGCCGCCGGTAGCCTTCGACGCTGTCGGCGATGGCCTGCTCGCGGGTGTTCGCCGGCGGGCGCGTCAGCAGCGCCAGTGCCCACGGCTCGGCCTGGCCGACCGCGCGGTCGCCGGTGGTCGACATGATCGAGGTGACGCTGAGCAGCCGGTCCGGGTGGTCGATCGCCAGCTGCTGCACGATCATCCCGCCCATCGACGCGCCCACGACGTGGGCCTTCGCGATGCCGAGCGCGTCGAGGAGCCCGACGGCGTCGTCGGCCATGTCCGAAAGCCGGTACGGCGCGGTCGACAGGTCACCGGCGGCCAGCGCCGCCAGGTCGGGCGGTGGCAGGTGGTCGAGCCAGGTGGAGAGCCCGACGTCCCGGTTGTCGTAGCGCACCACGAAGAACCCGCGGCCGGCGAGCAGCGCGCAGAAGCCGTCCTCCCAGGTGATCATCTGGGCGCCGAGGCCCATCACCAGCAGCAGTGCCGGGTTCGCCGGGTCGCCGAAGGTGTCGTACTCGAGCTCGAGACCGTTCGCCTGTGCGCGTGCCATACCCCGATCCTGCCGTACCCGCGCGGACCTGGCATCGGCCCGGCTCGTGCGGTTACCGTTACGCCCCATGCCGACCTCATCCTCGGGTACCGGACAGCGCCCTCGGTCACGAGCCGCGGCTGGACTGCCGGCGCTCACGGCGGACCGGATCATCTGCGCCGCGATGGCCCTGACCGGCGAACGCGGCCTCGACAACTGGACGTTGCGGGAGCTCGCCCGCTCGGTCGAGGCGTACCCGGCGGTGATCTACCACCACGTCGGCGACCGGGACGCGGTGGTGAACGCCGTCGTCGACCGGGTGGTCGGCCTGCTGGAGCTGCCCGACGAGGGCCTGCCGTGGCAGGAGTGGTTCACCGAACTGCTGGCCGGACTGCGCGCGCTGCTGCGGACCTACCCGGGCTGCGCGCGCCGGCTCGCGCTGTTCGGCCCGTCGGTGAAGGCGGCCACGCGCAGCATCGACGCGGGGGTCGGCGTGCTGCTGGCCGCCGGGTTCGGCCGCGAAAGCGCGCTGGCCTACCACCTGCTGCTGATGACCGCGTGCCAGTTCGTCGCGATGGAGGACGACCGCGAGGGCGCGCTCGCGCTGCGGATCGACAACACCGAGGAGTACGCGACCTACCGGGAACGGGCCGACCTGCCGGGGATGGCCGAGCTGGGTGTGGCGATGCACGACCTGATGGGCGATCCCGACCTCGCCGCGGGGTACTACGCGCAGCTGTACGACTACGCCGTTCGGCGGTGTCTCGACGGACTCGACCACCGGCTGGCCGAACTTCGCGAATCAGGCCCTCAGGGTTGACAGCGACTTGACAGTGCTCCGGCGTACCGTGGGCGTGCGTCGGTGGTTCGCCCACCGGCCCGAAGCCCCCGGTGCCCTCCTCCCCCTCGTGGCGCCGGGGGCTTCGGTCTGTCATCCACCGCACTGGCGCGGCGCCGGGGCGGCGGCGCGCGGCGACTCTTCGTGGATGGCCGGGAAGATCTCGCCGACGAGGGTGACGAGCGACTTGGACAGCAGCAGGTGCACCTGGTCCCGCGTGAGCGACCGGCGCACGAGCCATTCCCGGCCCGCCGACTTCACCATCCCGCCGAACGCGCGCACGAGCGCGTTCAGCTCCGGCCCGTGTTCGCTGTCGCTGGAGAGCCCGACGGCTTCGAGCACGCGGTCGGCGGACTCCCGGTCGGCCTCTTCGAGGATGCGCTCCACCTCGAGGTCCCGGCCGATGCCTTCGGGCGCGATCGCGGCCAGCCACATCCGCTCCTGGCTGGTGACCATGTCGAGGAACCACTCGATGGCGACGTCGGCCCGCAGTTCCAGCGGCCCGTCCGGCAGGATTTCCACGGCCAGCCGCGGCACGGTCAGCGCGCGGCGGATGATTTCCAGGTACAGCTCGCGTTTCGTGCCGAAGTAGTGGTTGATCAGACCCCGCGCCACCCCCGCCGCGGCGGCGATGTCCGAAGTGGACACTTCGGAGTAGGGGCGATCACCGAACAGCCGCGCCGCGCAAGCGTAGATCTGTTCCTTCCGTTCGTCCGGTTCCAGTCTTCGCCATCTCGGCGCCGGCTCGGTGTTCATGGCCCCATAGTCGCATGACGCGTTGCGCCGGGCAGCTCAGTCCGCACGTTGCCGTACGTGGTCCCACGATCGGGGCACGGCCGGTCCGTCAGAGTGACGGTATCGGCCATTCCCACCCCGAAACAGCGCAAGGAATCGCCGGTGATTCCTTGCGCGGCAAGCACAGATCACGGCGAATGGTCCCGTGCGCCGAGGGGAATCACGCGTGTCCAGCGGGGCATCACGCGTGATTCCAGGGGCATCACGGGCGATGCCCCTCCAGACACGGGTGATGCCCCTCAGGACACGGGTGATGCCCGGTTCGTCACGCCGGGGCGGCCGGGCCGTCGGCGGGCAGCAGCAGGGTGAACGTGGGCGGGTCCGGCCGGCTCAGCCGCAGCCGCCCGCCTTCGGCCTCGGCGAGGCTGCGCGCGAGCCGCAGGCCGATCCCGTGCCCGCGGGGCGCGGTCGCGAACGGGTCGGTCTCACCCAGATCGGGGCCCTCGTCGGCGACGTCGATGGCCAGCGCGTCGCCGGCGTCGCGGGCCACCACCGTGACGGTGCCGCGCCCGTGCGTCGCCGCGTTGTCCAGCAGCACGCCGAGCACCTGCCGGACCGCCGCGGCCGCCGCGCGCGCCGGGGGCGGGTCCTGCCGGATGATCCGCAGCGTCCGCCCGTGCGGCTCGAGCAGGGCCTCGCCCGCCTGCCGGACCTGGTCCAGCAGCGTGTCGAGATCGAGCCCGGCCCGCGGTGCCCGGCGCTCCCGGCCCAGCGCCAGGAGGTCCTCGATGGTGCGTTCCAGCCGGTCGGCGGACGCGATCCCGGCGCGCAGCGCCGCGTACGGGTCCGCGGCCGGCGTTTCCAGCGCGGCTTCGAGCTGCAGGCGCAACCCCGTCAGCGGGGTCCGCAGCTGGTGTGACGCCTCCGCGGAGAACGCGCGCTCGCGCTCCAGGGTCTCGCCGATCCGGGCCGCCGTGGCGGCCAGCGCCTCGCCGACCCGGTCGATCTCGGCGATGTCCGTGCGCGGCGGCCGGGCGGTGAAGTCGCCGTCGCCGAGCCGCTCGGCCGCGGCGGCGAGCTCTTCCAGCGGCCGCACCAGCCGGATGGTGGACCGCCGGGCCATCAGCCAGCTCACCCCGGTCGCCGCGACCGCGAGCCCGGCCATGCCGACCCAGGTCAGCACGATCCGCAGCCGCAGCTGAGCCAGCGGCAGCGCGGCGCGGACCACGCCGGTCACCCGGGAGCCGCTGACCACCGGCACCGCCAGCGCCATTTCGCCGTCTTCGCGGCCGACGACGACGTCCACCTTGGCGTTCGCCGCCTCCCGCTCGACCGGGCCGGCGACGGCGGGGCCGCGCCCGGCGAGCAGCCGCCCGTCCGGGGCGTAGATCCCGACCTCGCCCCCGGCTTCGTCGTCATCCTCGTCGAGGGGCGGCACGATCGGCGTCCGCCCGGCATTCAGGTCTTCCGACACGGCGAGCGCGGTGGCGTCCGCGGCCCGCTCCAGGTCGCTCTTCGTGTCGTCGTGGTAGTACTGCCACACCGCGATGCCCAGCGGCAGCGCGAACAACACGGTCGCGACCAGCGCGGCCAGCACCGTCAGCGAGGTGATCCGACGGCGCACGGCTACCCTTCGGCCGCGGTCCGGGCGGGGTCCTCGAGCCGGTAGCCGTGCCCGCGCAGGGTGGCGATCCGGGGAACCTCGGCTTCGGGCCCGGCGGCCGCCGTGAGCTTGCGGCGCACCGCCGCGATGTGCACGTCCAGCGTCTTCGTCGAGCCGTACCAGTGCGCGTCCCAGACCTCGGACATCAGCGTCTCGCGGCTGACCGCGACGCCGGGCTGCTCGGCGAGGCGGGCGAGCAGGTCGAACTCCTTGGCGCGCAACACGACCTCGCGCCCGGACAGGGTGGCGCGGCGGCCGGCGATGTCGACGGTCAGCCCGCCGATGGTCACCGGCGGCCGGGCCCCGGCCGGCGCGCCGCGGCGCAGGTGCGCCCGCACCCTGGCCAGCAGCTCGCCCAGCCGGATCGGCTTGGTGAGGTAGTCGTCGGCGCCGGCGTCGAGGCCGACGACGACGTCCATCTCCTCCTGCCGGGCGGTGAGGATGACCAGGACCGCGGCGGGCAGCGCGGTCCGCAGGCGGCGGCAGAGCTCGACGCCGTCCAGGTCGGGCAGGCCGAGATCGAGCAGCACGAGGTCGAAATCGCCGGCTTCGGCGGCCAGCTCGGCGCTCCGGCCGTCGCGGCGCCAGCACACCTGGTAACCGTGCAGTCGCAGGGTCGATTCGAGCACGCTGCCGATCGCCGCGTCGTCTTCCACCACCAGCAGGTTCGGCATGCGGGGAAGCCTACGGTCTACTCCGGCCGGGCACCGAAACCGATCCGCGAAATATGCTGTGCGGCTTCGGTCACGGCTTCGGTCATCCCGGCGACCTCGGCCTCGCCGAACCGGCTGGTCGGCCCGGTGACGGTGAGCGCGGCCAGCACGCGCCGTTCGCCGTCGTGCACCGGCGCGGCCACGCTGGACGCGCCCGTCTCCGGCTCGCCGTGGCTGACGGCGGCGCCATCGGATCCCTCGTCGCCGGCGAGGACCCGGCCGGCGGCCCCGCACGCCAGCGGCAGCTCGTCACCCACGCGGCCCACGTGCCGGATGGCCCGCGGCCCTTCCTGCCGGGCCACGCAGACCAGCACGGTGGTGCCGCGCACGTAGAGGTTCACCGTTTCGCCGCAGCCGGCCGCCAGCTCGCGCAGCACCTGGCGGACCGGCTCGGGCAGCTGCCACGCGGTGTTCGCCAGCTGTGCCCAGCGCAGCATGCCGGGCCCGACGGTGATCCGCCCGTCGGGGCGCGTCCAGAGCAGGCCGCGCTGCTCGCAGGTGGCGACCAGGCGCAGCACCGTCGTCTTCGCCAGGCCGCTGGCCGTGGTGAGGTCCTTGACCGCCCAGGTCCGGTGCTGCTCGGTGAACAGGGCGAGCAGGTCGAAGGTGCGCAGCACGCTCCGGACCGCTCCGTCGTCGCCGTGCTGGTCTTCCACCTTCATCGCCCCGACCTCGCACCGGATGAGCCGCCAGATGGTCCCAACGTACCGGCGTGCGGACCCCTCAGGCCACGTGACGCTCGAACGCCGCGACGGTCTCGGCGAGCACCTCCGCGCCCGGCCGGGCCCACAGCCCGGCGTTGAACACCTCGACCTCGATCGGGCCGGTGTAGCCCGCGGCCTCCACGCAGGCGCGCAGGTGCCGGTGGTCGATCGGCCCGTCGCCCGGCAGCGCGCGGCCCAGCAGCGGGTCGGGCAGCGGCACGAGCACGTCGCACACGTGGAACCCGGCGATCCGGCCGGCCGCCGCGGCGATCGACTCCTCGATCCGCGGGTCCCACCAGACGTGGAACTCGTCCACGATCACCCCGACCTGCTCGGCCGGGTGCTCCCGGGCGATCGCCAGCGACTGGTCCACAGTGGACAGCACGGACCGCTCCGCGCACTGCATCGGGTGCAGCGGTTCCAGGCCGAGCCGCACCCCGCGTTCCCCGGCGTACGGCGCGAGCTCGCCGACGGCGTCCGCCACCCGCTGCCGGGACGCCGCGAGGTCGTTGCCGGCGATCCCGCCGACGACCAGCACGAGGACGTCGGCGCCGAGCGCCGCGGCTTCGTCGATCGCCTCGCGCGTCCGCGCCACACCGTCCACAGGGGACCCTTCCGGTGTCACGCCGGTGAAGAACCCACCGCGGCACAGCGACGAAACCCGGACCCCGTGCTCCTTGAGCAGGCGCGCCGCCTCGTCGACGCCGGTTTCGGCGACCTTGTCGCGCCACAGCCCGATCCAGCCGACGCCCGCCTCGGCGCACCCGGCCACCGCTTCGGGCAGCGACCAGGCCTTGGTGGTGATCTGGTTGAGGCTCAGCCGGGCGTCCATCACGCCACCCCCGCGACCTGCAGCAGCGGCCGCATCCGGGCCACCGCGAGGTCGGGGTCGGCGAGCACGCCGGCCTCGTCGGCGAGCCGCAACAGCGTGGCGAGGTGGGTGATCGTGCGGGCCGACTCCTGGCCGGCGATCATCCGGAAGTGCCGCTGGTGGCCATTGAGGTAGGCCAGGAAGACGACGCCGGTCTTGTAGTGCCGGGTCGGCGCGCGGAAGATCTCGCGGGCCAGCGGCACGGTGGGGTCGAGCAGCGCGTGGAAGCCCGCCCGGTCGCCGTCGTCGAGGCGGGTCAGCGCGGCCGCGGCGACCGCGGCGAGGGGGTCGAAGATGCCGAGCAGGGCTTCGCTGTGGCCTTGGTCGTCCCCGGCGATGAGCTCCGGGTAGTGGAAGTCGTCGCCGGTGTAGCACGCGACGCCCGCGGGCAGCGCGCGCCGGAACTCGGCTTCCACCTCGGCGTCCAGCACCGAGATCTTCACCCCGGCCACGGTGCCGGCGTGCTCGGTGCAGAGCGCCACCAGTTCACGGGCCGCGGCGCGGACGTCTTGGTGGCCCCAGTAGCCGGTGAGCGCCGGGTCGAACTGCTCGCCCAGCCAGTGCAGCAGGACCGGGCCGCTCGCCTCGGACAGCAGCTTCCCGTAGGCGGCGTGGTAGTCGTCCGGGCCGGTCGCCGTCGCGGCCAGTGCCCGGCTGGCCATGACGACCGGGACCGCGCCCGCGCCGGCGACCAGGTCCAGCTGCTCGCGCCAGGCGTCCACAATGGACGTCGCGGTGGCCGGCCCCGGCGGCAGCTGGTCGGTGCCGACCCCGGCGACCCACCGCCGCCCGGCCGCGATCGCGCCGGTGCGGCCGACCAGGTCCTTCGTCGTGGCCCAGTCGAGGCCCATGCCGCGCTGCGCGGTGTCCATCGCCTCGGCGACGCCGAGCCCACACGACCAGAGGTGCTCGCGGAAGGCCAGCGTTGCGTCCCAGTCCACGGTGTAGGGCTCGTCGGCCAGCGCGTCCGCCACGACGTGCGCGGCGGCGTAGGCGACCCGCGACGCCGGTGGCGTCTTCGGTGGCGCGGGGAGCGGTGGCCCGGACGGCGACCAGTTCAGCAGCCCGCCGCCGGGAACCGGGAGCACGAGCATCGGTGACCTCCGCGAGAGAGAGTAAGAAAGCGCTTTCTCAACCCACGGTAAGGCCTGTGCCGAAGTGCGACAAGGCCTACCCGCGCCTCAGCGCTTGGGACGTCCGGTGCTTTCGCGGAGGACGACTTCGCCGGAGAGCCGGACCGTCCGCGGCCGGGTGCCCGACGAGCCCTTGATCGCCAGGTCCATCGCCCGCTCGCCCAGTTCCTCGAGCGGCAGCCGCACCGTGGTCAGCGCCGGCGCCAGGTCGCGGACCACCGGGATGTCGTCGAAGCCGGCCAGCGAAATGTCGCCGGGAACGGCCAGGCCTTCCTCCCGCAACGCCGTCATCGCGCCGATCGCCATCACGTCGGTGACGGCGAAGACGCAGGTCGGCAGCTTGCGCTTGCGGCCGGCGATCATCCGCTTCGTCGCCTCGTAGCCGCCGTCGCGGCTGAACGCGGCCTCGAAGACGTCGTCCTCGCGCAGTTCGATGCCGTGCGCGGCGAGCTCGTCGGAGAAGCCGGCCACCCGGTCGATCACGGTGCTCAGCCGCCGCGGCCCGGCGAGCACGGCGAACCGCTTGTGACCGAGCCCGACGAGCGCCTTCGCCAGCGCGGCGGCGCCGCCCTTGTTGTCCGGCTGCACGGTGTCGATCTTGAGCCCGCGGTGGCGGCTGACCGCCGCGACCTGCCCGCCGCCGCGGCGGTAGGGCTCCAGCTCGGCGGCCATCGCGCGTTCCCACGCCCGGTCCTCGAACGCCGAGCCGATCAGCAGGATCGCCGCCGCCCGCTGCGCGCGCAGCGTCGAGACGTAGGCGACCTCGCGGTCCGGGTCGCGGAACGTGCCGGCCAGCATGACGAGCAGCCCGTTGTCGGTCGCCACCCGCATCACGCCGCCGGCGATCGCGGCGAAGTACGGGTCGCTGACGTCGTGGCAGATCACGCCGACCGTGCGGTGGGTGCCGCCGGCGAGGGCCTGCGCGTGCGCGTTCGGGGCGTAGGCGAGTTCGGCCGCGGCGGCGGAAACCCGCTCCCGGAGGTCGGCGCGGACGGACGCGGTGCCGTTGAGCACCCGCGACGCCGTGGCGAGCGAGACGTTCGCGCTGCGTGCCACGTCTTCCAGTGTCACGTGCGGCCGGGCCTTCATGGCTCCTCCAAGATCGGTTTCGGGCGTTCCCGTGTGCTCGGTCGGTGCAATCTACTGGGAGGAGCACGGAAACGGAGCAGCCGCTGCTCGGCGACGGTACCCCGAACGAGTGAAAAGTTCCGGGAAGAGCGGCGGCGGCGTGTTTGTTGTTGCCCAGCAGAACCCTTGTCTGGTGAGCCCGCCACGCTGGACCTGTTCCGTGGTGAGCCCGCCACACCGATGACCGCGAAAGGAACCACGCATGCTGTTCGGTGACGAGCACGTCCGCCGCTACGAGGAGACCGATGGCGAGGTCGGCCACGACTGGCAGGAAGGCGTCCCGACGCTGGTCCTGACCACGAAGGGCCGCAAGACCGGTCAGGACCGCAAGTTCGCCCTGATCTACCAGGAGATCGACGGCAACCCGGTGATCGTGGCCTCGAAGGGCGGCGCGCCGAACCACCCCGGCTGGTACTTCAACCTCGTCGAGCACCCCGAGGTCGGCGTGCAGGTCAAGGCGGACAAGTTCACGGCCCGCGCCCGCACCGTCTCCGGCGAGGAACGCGCGAAGCTGTGGGACAAGCTCGCCGCCGTCTGGCCGGACTACAACTCCTACGCCGAGAAGACCGACCGCGAGATCCCCGTGGTCGTGCTCGAGCGGCAGTGACCTTCTCCCGGTGACCCCCTTCTTGCTGTGATCTACGCCGCGTTCGGCGCGCGGCGGGGACGATCCGGCCGGTCGTCGGCTACGAATGACAGTCATGACCGACCGCTGGACCGCCCTGGAAACCGAGGGTGAGCTGCTGACCCGGCGCCAGATGATCGCTTACGGCCGGCGCTTCGCCCGCGCCGGCCGTGGCGCCTGGTACAGCCTCGCCATCGAGGTGGTCTGGCAGTTCCTGGTCCAGTCCACCCGGTTCCGCGTGCGGGGCGCGCGCCACCTGCCTCGCGACGGCGGAGTCGTCGTGGCGTCGAACCACCTGTCGTACGCCGACCCGGCGACGCTGACGGCGTTCTGCCTCGCCGCCGGCCGCGTGCCGCGCTACCTGGCGAAGGCGTCGCTGTGGAAGCTGCCGGCGGTCGGCTCGGTGATGCGGTCCGGCCGCCACATCCCGGTCTACCGCGGCGCCGCGACGGCGTCGGAGGCCTACCGCGACGCCGTCGCGGCGGTGCGGGCGGGCGAGTGCGTGGCGATCTTCCCCGAAGCGACGTTCTCGAACGACCCGGACGGCTGGCCGATGCGCGGCAAGACGGGCGTCGCGCGGATCGCGCTGGAGACCGGCGCCCCGGTGATCCCGGTGGCCAACTGGGGCACGCACCACCTGCTCCCCGCGACGGCGTGGCTCCCGCGCGGCCTGCCCCGCAAGACGGTGGACCTGGTCGCGGGGCCGCCGGTCGACCTGTCCGACCTGTACGGCAGGCAGCTCACCCGCGAGGTGCTCGAGGAGGCGACGGCGCGGATCATGGCCGCGGTCACGGACCTGCTCGGAACGCTCCGCGGCGAACGCCCGCCGGTCGCCGCCTGAGGCCCGGGTCACGCCGCCCCGGCCTGCCGAAAGGGGTAGCTTCGGGGCATGAGTGCACAACACTTTGATGTCGTCGTGCTGGGGGCCGGGGTCGGCGGCTACGTCGCGGCGATCCGCGCGTCCCAGCTGGGGCTGAGCACCGCGGTGGTCGAGGAGAAGTACTGGGGTGGCGTGTGCCTGAACGTCGGGTGCATCCCGTCGAAGGCGCTGCTGCGCAACGCCGAACTGGCGCACGTCGTGACGCAGGAGGCGAAGGCGTTCGGCATCTCGTCCGACAGCCCGATCCGCGTCGACTACACGGCCGCCTACGAGCGGAGCCGGAAGGTCGCCGACGGGCGCGTCAAGGGCGTGCACTTCCTCATGAAGAAGAACAAGATCACCGAGATCGACGGGCACGGCACCTTCGTCGACGACCACACCCTCGAGGTGAACGGCTCGCAGGTGACGTTCGACCACTGCGTCATCGCGACGGGCGCGACCACGCGGCTGCTGCCCGGGACGTCGCGCAGCTCGCGCGTGGTGACGTACGAGGAGCAGATCCTCTCGAGCGAACTGCCGTCCAGCATCGTCATCGCCGGCGCGGGCGCGATCGGCGTCGAGTTCGCCTACGTGCTGCACAACTACGGCGTCGACGTCACCATCGTCGAGTTCCTCGACCGGATGGTGCCGCTGGAGGACGCGGACGTGTCGGCGGAGCTGGCGCGCCGGTACCGCAAGCTCGGCATCAAGGTGCTGACGTCGACCCGCGTCGAGTCGATCGACGACTCGGGTTCTTCGGTGCGCGTGACGGTGTCTTCGGAGAAGGGCGGCGAGCAGGTCCTCGAAGCGGACAAGGTCCTGCAGGCCATCGGCTTCCAGCCCCGGGTGGAGGGCTACGGCCTGGACAAGACGGGCGTCGCGTTGACGGACCGCGGCGCGATCGCGATCGACGGCCGCGGCCGGACGAACGTCCCGCACATCTTCGCCATCGGTGACGTGACGGCGAAGCTGATGCTGGCGCACGCGTCCGAGTCGATGGGCGTCGTCGCGGCGGAGACGATCGCGGGCGCGGAGACGATGGAACTCGACTTCCCGATGATCCCGCGCGCGACCTACTGCCAGCCGCAGATCGCGAGCTTCGGCTGGACCGAGGAGCAGGCCCGCGAGAAGGGCTTCGACGTCCAGGTCGCGAAGTTCCCCTTCACGGCCAACGGCAAGGCCCAGGGCCTCGGCGACCCGGGCGGCTTCGTGAAGCTGATCAGCGACGCCAAGTACGGCGAGCTGATCGGCGGGCACCTGATCGGCCCGGACGTCACGGAGCTGCTGCCGGAGCTGACGCTGGCCCAGCAGTGGGACCTGACGGTGCACGAGGTGGCGCGGAACGTCCACGCCCACCCGACGCTGGGCGAAGCGGTGAAGGAAGCGATCCACGGCCTCGCGGGGCACATGATCAACATGTAGGGACGTCGAAGCGGAGCTCCGGCCGGTCCCAGCGCACCTTCGGCGGTCGCGCCGGGATCGTGCCGGTGCGCCGCGCGCCCATCCGGACGTAGAAGTCCGCCGCCGGTGGGTGCGAGACGACGCGCACGCTGTCCATCCCCCGGCGGCCGGCTTCGCCGAGCATGTGCGCGATCAGCCGCGCGCCGATGCCGAGCCCCTGTGCTTCGTCGGCCACGAAGAGCAGGTCGAGCTCCGCGGCCGGCAGGGCGTAGAAGCCCAGGATCTCGCCGTTCCTGGTGGCCGTGAACGTCGGATTGGCTTCGACGTACCCGGGGGCGATGGTGTAACCGTCCAAGATGGACGCGTATTCGCCTTGGTAGGCCGACGACGCGTGCATCAGGGCGGTCAAGGTGCCGGCCTGGGTGGCGGTGGCGCGGCGGATCTTGATTTCTGCCATGCCGTGGACCGTACGGCAGGGCACCGACGATTTCCGTCCGCTGCGCGGTTGACCTCCAGTGCGCTTGAAGTATCAAGCTGGGGCCATGAAAGCCGTGGCGTTCACTGAATTCGGCGGGCCCGATGTGCTCCGCGTCCTCGACCTGCCGGAGCCGCACGCCGGGCCGGGGGAAGTCCGCGTGCGGGTCAAGGCCGCCGGGGTGCAGCCCTACGATGCCGCCGTCCGCGCCGGCTGGGAGCCGCCGGGCCTGAAGCTCGGCTGGCCGCGCGTGCCGGGGAACGAGTTCGCCGGCGTCGTCGACGAGGGGGAACTCGAGGCCGGCACCGAAGTTCTCGGCTTCACCGCTGTGCGGGCCGCCGCCGAGTACATCGTCGTTCCCGCCGCCGACGTACGCCGAAGCCGGCGGAAATGTCCTGGGAGGTCGCCGGCGGGTTCACCGCCGGGACGCAGACCGCGTCGATCGCGCTGGAAATGCTGAAGCCGCGCGAGGGGGAAACCCTGCTCATCCACGGCGCCGCCGGCTCGGTCGGCACCGCCGCCGTGCAGCTCGCGAAACTGCGGGGCGCCCGGGTGGTCGGCACCGCGAGCGAGGCCAACCAGGACTACCTGCGCGAACTGGGCGCGACCCCCGTCGTCTACGGCCATGGACTGGAGAACCGCATCGAGGCGGCCGCGCCGCGGGGCATCGACGTCGTGCTCGACGGCGCGGGCGGCCCCGCCCTGGACATCTCCCTCGAACTGGTGAAGCAACGGGACCGCATCCTCACCCTCGTCGACCACGGCCGGGCCGCGGACCTCGGCGTGCTCGTCACGAAGTCCGGGCGTTCGGCCGCGCGCCTCGCCGAGCTGGCCGCGCTCTACGCCAAAGGCGACTTGCGCTTTCTCGTGCGCCGGGCCTACCCGTACACCGAGGCTGCGGCCGCGCACCGCGAAATCGAGACCGGGCACGGCCGGGGAAAAATAGTTCTCACGTTCTTTTGAGTGTTCCAGCCCTGATCGTTCCACCATGTGGACGACCGGGCGTTCCCGACTTTGGTCGGTGGACCGCTGACCGGTCACTCCTTAGATTCTCCCCATTACACCCGGGCGGGTGTCATTCGGTCGAGTGACCGAGTATCACAGGGAGACATCGATGGTGAGATTCAGCCGGGTCACCGCGCACGCGGTTCCGCTGACGGTCGGCGCATTGCTGCTGGCCACGGGGGTCTCGGCGGCGCAACCGTCCACGGTGGACGCGGCGACCGCGCGCACCGGCGCGGGCATCGGCGCGCTGCAGAACATCAAGAAGAGCCTCACTCCCGCGGAACGCAAGCAATCGAGCCAACTGGTCATCGAGAAGCGATTGCGGGCCGACCGGTCGCTGGCCGCGAAGCTGCCCGACTACCGCTCGGGCGTCGGCGTCACCAATGCCGGCACCGTCTCGGTCGATATCGCCGCCTCCGGCAGGGCCGTCGCGAACGCCGTCAAGGCGGCCGGTGGCACCGTCCGCTTCGCCGCGCCGGACGGTGCCGTCCGCGCCGACCTGCCGCTGTCCGCGCTGGACGCGATCGCCGGCCGCGCCGACGTCGCCGAGGTCAAGCCCGCGGCGCAGGCCACGACCTGGAGCGAGCCAGGCAACCGCGACGCCGGCGCGCCCGCGGCGATGAAGGCGGCGGCCGCCGGCACCCAGGTGTCCGAAGGGGACAAGGCGCACGGCGCCGACGCCGCCCGCACGACCTACGGCGTCAGCGGCTCCGGCGTCAAGGTGTGCGTGCTCTCCGACGGCGTCGACTCGCTCGCGAAGTCCCAGAGCGCCGGCGAACTGCCCGCGGTGGACGTCCTGCCCGGCCAGAAGGGCAGCGGCGACGAGGGCACCGCGATGCTCGAGATCGTCCACGACCTCGCGCCGAACGCCACCCTCGGCTTCGCCACCGCGTTCACCAGCGAAGCCAGCTTCGCAGCGAACATCCGCGCGCTGCGCACCACCGGCAAGTGCCAGATCATCGTCGACGACGTCTCCTACTTCGACGAGTCGCCGTTTCAGGACACCCAGGTCGCGCAGGCCGTCAACGACGTCACCGCGGCCGGCGTCCTGTACTTCTCCTCGGCGGGCAACTCGGGCAACGCGACCGACGGCACCAGCGGCTACTACGAGGGCGACTTCCGCGCGTCTTCGACGAAGATCAGCGGCGTCACCGGCACCCCGCACGACTTCGACCCGAGCAGCACCACGCAGAATTTCGACGCGCTTTCGGCCGGCTCTCTCGGCAAGCCGGTGACGCTGTTCTGGTCCGACCCGTGGGGCAGGTCCGCCAACGACTACGACCTGTTCGTCCTGAACTCCGCGGGCAGCGTCGTGGCCTCCAGCGAGAACGGCCAGTCGGGCTCGCAGAACCCGTACGAGATCGCGAACGTGCCCAGCACCGGCTCCGGCTACAAGGTCGCGGTGGTCAAGTACAGCGGCGCCGACCGCTTCATCGCGCTCAACGTGATCCGCGGCCGCTTCGTGGCTTCCGGCTCGCTCAAGGCGTTCAGCACCAACGGCGTCACGAACGGCCACTCGGCCGCGGCGAGCGCGTTCAGCGTCGCGGCCGCCCCGGCGGCGGGCGCGTTCACCCGGCCGCTCGAGACCGGTGACCCGGCCAACCCGGCCGGCCCGTACCCCGGCCTGTACACCGCGTCGAGCAAGTGGGAGCGGTTCTCCTCCGACGGCAAGCGGCACCTGTTCTACAACGCCGACGGCACCGCGATCACCCCGGGCAACGTCTCCTCGACCGGCGGCGCGACCCGGAACAAGCCGGACATCACGGCGGCGGACGGCGTGGCGACCTCGGTGACCGGCTTCCAGCCGTTCTACGGGACGTCGGCGGCGGCCCCGCACGCGGCGGCCATCGCGGCGCTGCTGCTGTCGGGCAAGCCGACGGCGACCCCGGCGCAGATCCGCACGGCGCTGGTGTCGAGCGCGATCGACCTGGGCCCGGCCGGGTTCGACACGGTGACCGGCACCGGCGTGATCATGGCCGGCCCGGCGCTGGCCGCGCTGGGAGTGCAGCCGAAGTAGGCGCTTTCCGGGAACGGGGGTCCGGCGCGAGCCGGGCCCCCGTTTCGTCATTGTGGCCCGGTGACCAGCAGGTGAAAGCCCATCTGCCCGCCGCCGAGCAGCTCGTGGCGGCGCACGTCCAGCCCGGCGCGGACGAGCGCGGCCTCGACGTCGGCCACCGGGCGGATGCGGAAGCCGTGTTCGGTGAACAGCGGCGACCGGCTCATCGTCCCCGGGTCGCCGATGCCGAGCACGAACGTGCCGCCGGGCTTCAGCACCCGCGCCACCTCGGCGAACGCGCCGTCGAGGTCGTCGACGAAGTACACGGTGTTCGTGGTGACGACCGCGTCGGCCGAGCCGTCGTCGAGGGGCAACGCGGTGATCGGACCCTCGTGCAGCCGCAGCCGGCCGGCGGCGATCTCCCGCCGGAAAGTGCGGCGGGCCCGCTCGAGCATCGTCGTGGAAATCTCGACGCCGTGCACGGTGCCGGCCCGCCGCAGCAGCAGGCCGAGCCCCAGCCCGCCGCCGAACCCGATGTCGACGGCCGTTTCCCCGCCCGCGAGGCCCAGCGCCGCGACGGCCTCGGTGATCGGCTTGCGGTTGCCGCGGTTGAGCATCGCGCCGACGACGCGGCCCCGCAGGCCGCTAGGGTGGCCGAGTTGCCGGGCGAGCCCGGCCTGGAAACTTTCGCGAAGTCCCATGACGGCAGTCTGGCACCGAGGAGGCATGATGGCGACCGCAGTGGTCACCGGAGCCGGGTCGGGGATCGGGCGGGCGGTGGCCCGGGCCCTGCTCGACGACGGCTACCACGTCACACTGGCCGGCCGCCGCGCCGCGGCCCTCGAAGAAACCGCCTCGGACTCCGGGAACGCGCTCGTCGTGCCCACCGACGTCTCCGACGAGCACTCCGTCGCGGCCCTCTTCGACGCCGTCCGCGAGCGATGGGGGCGGCTCGACCTGCTGGTCAACAACGCCGGCATCGCGGCGGGCGGCACCGTCGCCGACTTGTCCGTCGAGGACTGGAAGCGCACCGTCGACGTCAACCTCACCGGGATGTTCCTCTGCGCGCGGCAGGCCGTCCGGCTGATGAAGGAGCAGGACCCGCGCGGTGGCCGGATCGTCAACAACGGCTCGATCTCCGCGCACGCGCCGCGGCCCGCGAGCGTCGCCTACACCGCGACGAAGCACGCCGTCACCGGGCTGACCCGGTCGATCTCGCTGGACGGCCGGGCCTGGAACGTCGCCTGCGGGCAGATCGACATCGGCAACGCCGCCACCGAAATGACCGAGCGGATGGCCGCCGGCATCCCGCAGGCCGACGGCCGGGTGGTCGCCGAGCCGACGTTCGACGTCCGGCACGTGGCCGACGCGGTGCGCTACATGGCCGGGCTGCCGCTCGACGCCAACGTCCAGTTCCTCACCGTCACCGCGACGACCATGCCGTTCATCGGCCGCGGCTAGGGGATCACCCGCGCCTTCCGGAACTCGTCGAAGAGCCGGTAGAACATCTGCTCCGTCTCGACGTAGGCGTGGAACCCGGCGCGGCGCGACTTCGACGTGTCGGCGAACATGTCGTAGTCCCAGCCGAACACGAAGTCGCCGAACGCCCACGAGGACGAAACGTCCGCATAGGACGCCGAAAGGCCGTGACGGCCGGCCATGGACGTCCACAGTGGACCCTTGTCGGCCATGACGGTGGCCAGGGACATCGGTAGCGGCGGGGCGACCTCGAGGTCGAAGTAGGCCGCCAGCTTCGGCCAGAGTTCGCGCCAGCGGAACAGGTCGCCGTTCGCGATGTTGAACGCGCCCTGCCGGCCGGTCGCCCAGACCGTCGCTTCCGCGAGCAGGCCCGCGTCGGTCATCTCCAGCAGGCTGTCGTACGCGCCGGGCTTTCCGGGAAACCGCAGCGGCAGGCCGAGTTCCTTGGAGATCGACGCGTACACCGCGATCACCAGCGCCAGGTTCATGGGGTTGCCCAGCGCGGTGCCGCCGACCACCGACGGCCGGATCGCCGACCAGGTCCACGGCCCCTGCCGCCGTTCGAGGAAGGCCTGCTGGTCCACGTTGAACTCGGGCGGCATGTGCCCGGCGTCGGTCTCGCGCGCCGGGGTCTTGAACGGGCCGAGGTGGGCGCCGTAGACCTTGTAGCCCTGCATCAGGCTGACGTGCTCCAGGCCGGGCGCGGCCCGCTCCACCGCGTCGACGAGGTTCGTCAGCATCGCCACGTTCGGCGGGACGAGTTCCGCCCACGTCGGCTTGTCCTGGTAGGCGGCGTAGAACAGGTGCGTGGTGGCGGTCAGCGAGCCGATCTTCGCCCGTGTGTCGTCGGGGTCGAGCAGGTCGACGGAGACCGTTCCCGGCCCGCCCCGGCGGGAGAGGCCGACGACGTCCCAGCCGCCGTCCGCCCGCAGGTGCTCGATCAGGTTCCGGCCGATGATCCCGTTGGCCCCGGCGACCAGGGCTGTCTTGCGCTTCATGACATCCAGGCTGGCCAGACGCTCGGAATAAGTCCAAGGCTTAGTTGTCACCTTGTCGATAAGCTGAGTGCATGGCAAGCCTGCGGCAGCTCGAATACCTGGTCACGGTGGTCGACACCGGCTCGTTCACCCGCGCCGCCGAGCAGCTGCATGTGACGCAGCCCGCGTTGTCCCACCAGATGCGGGCCCTGGAGCGGAGCCTCGGCGGGCCGCTGCTCGAACGGCTGCCACGCGCCGTCCGGCTCACCCCGATGGGCCGGGCGATGCTGCCGCACGCGCGGGCGGCGCTGGCCGACGCCGACCGCGCGCGCTGCGCCGCCCGGCTCGCGTCCGGCACGACGGCCGGTGAGCTGCAGGTCGCCACGGTGTACTCGGTGAGCCTCGGCGTGCTGCCGCCCGCGTTGCGGGTGTGGCGGCGCGACCGGCCCGACGTCGACGTCCGGCTGATCGAGTTCCGGCACGCCGACGAGCTGCGGGACGCGATGGCCGCGGGCGAAGCCGACGTCGCGCTCGGCCCCCGGCCCGGCGGCTGGACCGGGCCGGTGCGGCAGCTGGGCGTCGAGGAGTTCGTCGTCGTGCTGTCCGCCGACGGCGCCGGAGAGGACGACGCGACCGGCGTGGTCGACCTGGCGACGCTCGCCGGCTGCGCGTGGGTGCACTACGCCCCGGGCAACGGCCTCGCGGAGCTGGTCGACGCGGCGTGCGCGGCGGCGGGGTTCCGCCCGCGCGCGGCGGTCCGCACCGAGCAGACGGCGGCGGCCCCGATCCTCGCGGCGGCGGGCCTCGGCCCGGCGCTGGTCCCGGCGAACGTCCTGCCCGCGCGGTTCGACGGCCGCGTCCTGCGGCCGGCGGTGCCGGTGCGCCGGACACTGGTCGCCTACACCCGCGCCGCCCCCGACCCGCTGACCACGGCGTTCATCGAGACGCTCGTCGAGCACGCCACGGCCTTGGGCGAGCACCTGAAACCGGGCCAATCGGGCCAATCGGGCGGCTTGGCAGCTCGCTGCCGCAGCTAACTGCCCGGCCTTGGGTGAATGACTCTTTCACCGCCGCGGTTCACGAAACCACGATCCCCGCCACCACCGGCCCCGTGAACGGCGTCGTCGTCACGTTGTGGACGCGCGGCGACCAGACCGCGTGGCCGTGGCCGGACCACAGCGGGGCGACCGGCAGGTCGCGCAGCAGCTGGTTCTCCGCCAGCCGGTACAGCTCGCCGGCTTCCTCCGGGGTCGCCGCGGCGTCGGCCATGGCGAGGTTCTGGTGGAAGACGTCGTCGGTGTAGCCCGACGCCGAAGCCAGCTCCGACAGCAGCTCGTACGGGCTCGCCGTGGCCGTTTTGACGTCGAGCGTGGCCGGGTCGTCGAGCGGGCCGGCTTTCGGTGCGGCCTGTGCCGTCACCGAAACGTCCAGTGCCTGGTGCAGCCCGACGACCAGCGTCCGCGTCCACGCCTCGGCGCCCGGTCCGAAGTAGACGGTCGCGCCGCCGGGGAAGGCCGCCTGCTTCAGCAGGGCCTTGCCGGCCGCCGCGTCGAAGGTGCACGGGCGGCAGGTGCCGGACCGCTCGCCGGGCGCGTCCGCCGGCGGCAGCAGTGCCTTGGCCGGGTCGACCTGGTGCGCGAGCGGACCGGCCTCCAGCGCCGCGCGGTCGACGCCGAGCGCGAACCCGTGGCGGACCGTCGCGTCGGCGAACCGGGGGTTCGCCACCGGGAAGGCCAGGTAGCCGGCCCGCGGCAACGCCCAGTTCGCGTGGCGGTCGCCGAATTCGCCGTGCATGGCTTCGTGCTTCTCGCCGGGGACTTCGGTCGCGAGGTCGAGCGTGCCCGCCCGCACCGCGTCGTACTGGGCGGCGGGCTCGCCGACCCGCAGGTCGATCTCCTCGGCCTTCCCGGCGCCGACGCGCTTCAAAGTGCCACCGGAGCCCGGCTTCCAGCCGCCGTCGAGCCGGTACGGGCCGTTGCCGACCGGGGCCTTGGCGAAGCCGTCCCAGTCGCGGGAGGCGAGTACCGAGGCGGGCAGCGGGACCAGGCCCGGCGCCGCGAGCAGGGCGGGCACCTGGCCGGACGGCCGGTCCAGCGTCACCGTGATCGTGTCCGGGGCCGATGCCGTGATTTCGCGAGCCCGCAGCAGTTTCGTGAACACCGGCGAGGACACCCAGCGCTCGGCCGCGATCACCTTCCAGGTGTCCACATAGGACTGAGCGGTGACCGGGGTTCCGTCGTGGAACGCCGCGGGCCGCAGCTTGACCGTCCAGCGCACCCGGTCGGTGCTCTCGATCGACTCGGCCGCCCGCGGCGTGACCTTCCCGGAGGCCGCGTCGTAATCGGCGAGCGGGGTCCACAGCGCGCCGGTCACGAGCCGGCCCGCCTGGTCGGCGAGGTCGGCGGGCAGCAGTGTCGCGGGTTCCCGGATGCCGACGGACAGCACACCGGGACGAGCCGGATCGGGCTCGGAACAGCCCGTGACAGCGATGGCCAGTACGACGAACAGGGCGAGCAGACGCATGCGCAAGTCCTACCAGCCAGGAGGCAACCAAAGGCGGTTGTGTCCGGTTGATCTCCGTCGTACCGTTCGGTTGGTCACGCTCGTAGCGCTCTGGGAGGTACCGCGTGCGCACCTGGTTGCGGTCGTGCTTCGCCGCCGTCACCGTCAGTGCCACCCTCGTCGCGACCGGGTTGCCGGCCGCCGCCTGCGGCGAGGACGACAAACCCGCGGCCCCGGCCGCGCGCACGGCGGGTGACCCGGGGGCGATCAAGAACGTCCGGCCGGTCGGCAACGTGCCCGACGCCGCCGGCGCCATCTCGCTCAACTTCTTCCAGTACGGCAGCCGCGACGTGATGGTCGTGTCCGGCGAGTTCGGGCTGAAGGTCTACGACCTGAAGAACCCGACGGCGCCGAAGCTCGTCGGCCAGGTCAGCCTGCCGGGCCTCTGGGAAACCGAGGACACCGAGGTCGACCCGGTCCGCAAGCTGGTGTTCCTGTCGCGGGACCCGCGCGCGTTCGGCGGCACCACCCACACCGGCGAGTCCGGCATCTACGTCGTCGACGTGGCGAAGCCCGAGGCCCCGGCGATCCTCAGCTACGTGAAGGTGCCGGCCGGCCACACGACCAGCTGTGTCGACGGCTGCCGCTACCTGTGGACCGGCGGCCCGGCCAAGGCCGACGACCAGCCGGCCGACTGGGGCGGGCGCCCGATCTGGGTCACCGACATCCGCGACCCGAAGCACCCGAAGGTGCACCCGGAGCCGATCGAGCTGGCCCGCAACGACGGCAAGACCGACTACGTCCACGACGTGCAGGTCGACGCCGACGGCGTCGCGTGGGTGTCCGGCCGCGGCGGCGTCCGCGGCTACTGGACGAACGGCGTGCACCGCGACCCGCTTTCCGGGAAGATCCGCCGCGCCACCGCGCACGAGCCGATCCCGTACGCCGGCGGCGGCATCGCGGAGACGGCGGCGCCGTCCCGGTTCATGCACAACAGCTTCCACCCGGCCGGCCACCGCATCGGCGACGGCGCTTGGCGCGGCCAGGACCTGATCTACGCGACGGAAGAGAACTTCGTCGACGGCTGCGCGGGTGACGGCGTCCTGACGATCTCGTCGCTGGCCGGTTCCTACCACGGCGAAGGCTGGCGTTCGACGCCGGAGCAGCCGTTCCGGCTTCGCAGCGTCGGCACGTGGAGCGTCAACGGCCAGGAGGGCAGCGACCCGGCGTCCGACGACTGCTCCGCGCACTACTTCGACGTCCGCGGCAAGGTGCTGGTGCAGTCGTTCTACGCGCAGGGCACGCGGTTCCTCGACGTCAGCGATCCGACGAACCCGCGGCAGATCGCCTACTACCGCCCTGGCGACGCGAGCGCGTGGGCGCCGTACTGGCACGGCAAGTACGTCTACGTCGCGGACAACGCCCGCGGCGTGGACATCCTGCAGCTGACCAAGTAGGTCGGTCCGTGAATGTCGCATTGAGGGACTTCAAGTCCCTCAATGCGACATTCACGGCCTTCGCCCGGCCACCCGCACCCCGCTGCTAGTTTTTGGGGCATGAGCCAGCGACGTGCGGACGGGAGTGCCGGGGACGCGGATTACGGCGCCATCGGCGGGGTCTACACCGATTACCGCAAGCCGGACCCGCGCATCGGCCAGTACATCGTCGACGCGCTGGGCGACGCGCGGACCGTGCTCAACGTCGGCGCGGGCGCCGGCGCCTACGAGCCCGCCGACCGCGAGGTGACCGCGGTCGAGCCCTCGGCGTCGATGCGTGCGCAGCGCCCGGTGGGCCTGCCGCCCGCGATCGACGCGGTGGCCGAGAAGCTGCCGTTCCCGGACCGGTCGTTCGAAGGCGCGATGAGCACGTTCAGCGTGCACCAGTGGAACGACCTGTGGACCGGGCTGCGGGAACTGCGCCGGGTCACCCGTGGCCCGATCGCCATCCTGACCTGCGATCCGGCACTCCTGCGGCGGTTCTGGCTGCTCGACTACGCGCCGGAGGTGATCGAGACCGAGGCGGGCCGCTACCCGTCGGTCGACGACATCGCCGACGGGCTCGGCGGCCACACCTCGGTGATCGGCGTGCCGATCCCGATCGACTGCACCGACGGCTTCAACGAGGCCTACTACGCGCGCCCGGAACGTCTGCTCGACCCGGGCGCGCGGCTGTCGTGCTCGGCGTGGAGCTTCGTCGACGACCGCGTGCACCACCGCTTCGCCGCGGAACTGCGGCACGACCTCGACGACGGCACGTGGGAACGCCGCTACGGCAGGCTGCGGGAGCAGGAGACCTTCGACGGCTCGCTGGTCCTCGTCGTTTCGGAGCCCGCGGGGTGACTTCGCCGCCTGCTCAGGCCGTGGCCAGCAGCTCCTGCAGTTCGGCGACGGCTTTCGCGAGCTCGCCGGCGAAGCGGTACATCTCCGCCGCGACGTGCTTCGGCGTGCTCAGGTAGATGTTCCAGCGGTCCGGCAGCAGCACGTACGCGACGCCGATGCACTGCGGGCTGGTCGAGCCGAACCCGAAGTACTGGATGTTGACCGACGGCGCCGAGCTGGTGCTCAGGTAGTCGTCGCGCAGCTTCAGCCAGCCCGGTGACGTGTACAGCGCCGCGGTTTCGGTGTCACCACGGCGTTTCCCGATCAGCTGCAGCTCCCACAGGTGCTGCTCCGGCGCGTCACCGGCCTGACACTCCTTCGCGCGGGCGACGTGCTTCGCCGCGGCGGTGCGGAACGCTTCCCGCTTCTCGTCGGCCGAAGCGTCCGGATCGGTCAGGACGTCGGCGAACCGCACGACCTCCGGCGTGACGACGCGCATCGCTTCGGTGCGGCCGTTCTGGAACTGCCGGGTGGCGATCGACTCGTAGGTCGCCCCGGTCAGGCCCTTCGCACGGCGGTGCGCCAGCTGGTACGCCATCTGCGCGAAGGCGTCCGGTGACATCTTGAGCGCCTTGGCCCGGTCGGCGCCGAAGTCGAACGACACGGTCTGCGTCGCCGTCGCGTCCGCGTACGCCCGGAAGGCCGCTCCGGCGGCGCGTGCGTCTTCGCGCAACGCGTCGGTCAGCGTGAACTCGACGACCTCGGGAACCGGCACGCCCTCGGCGGCGGCGCGCGGCTCCCGCGTGCCACTCAGCAGCGCGTCGGTGAAGCCGAGGATCGTGGTGCCGTCGAGTTCGCAGTGTTCGACGTTGATCCCCGCGGTGCCGTCCTCGAACACGATGAGCGACACGGCCTTGTCGTACCAGCGGTTGTCGCCGTACAGCAGCCGGTCGCCGGCTTCCAGGGCGTTCGCCGGTGTGAAGTCGTCCAGGCACAGGCAGAACAACGCGGTCTCGATGGTTTCGAGGGCGTCGCCGTTCCCGGCTTCGAGCAACGCGTCCCGCGAAGCCGCCCACTCGGCACGCGCCTTGGTCGTGAAGTGCCCGGCGGGGACGTCGGTGATGTGCTCGCCCTTGAGGATCGCGTGCAGCCCGTCCGCCAGCTGCCCGGGCGAGTACGGGCGGCCGTCCGCGTCGAGGACGTCCATCCGGAAGGGCGTGCCGCGGTGGAAGACCACGATGTGCCGCTCGGGCGACGGGAACCGCGTGCGCGCGGTGTCGAGCACCTCACCCGGGATGCGCGTGGCCGAGAACAGGTACTTGTGCTGCACCATCGACTGCGGCGCGCCGCGCAGGAGCACCGGCGGCACCAGCTCTTCGTCCAGCCGCAGCTTGTAGTCCACGGCGGACGCGGTCAGCTCGGCCGCCCGCTCCACCTGGCCCAGCGGGGACTCCCGGAACAGGAAGAAGAAGTTCGCGTTGAGCGCGATCCGGTCGCGGCGGCCGAGGTAGCGGTACGGCCAGAACGTGTCGAGCCAGCTGCGGACGCCGGGCGAGCGGTCGTACTCCTCGAGCGCCGCCTGCAGCCCGTGCGCGGGGCTGTCCGGCGCCAGGAACTCCGCGACCGCCGCTTCGGTCTCCGCCAGTTCCTCCGGCGTCAGCAGCGGGCCGCACCACTCGAGGAAACGGCGGCAGCTGGCCGCCAGGGTGGGGATGGGGACCCGGGCGAGCCGATCCTCGTTGCCGAAGGTGCGGGTGGACCATTCCGGACTGCTCACGGTCATCCTTCTTGCTCGGATCTACTGGGAAGTCTCGAGCGTGGCCGCGAGTTCGGCGGCCGAGCCCTCAGGGCGGGAAACATACAGCCGGGCGTAGAGCCAGCCGTCGGACTCCAGGCCGGCCGGGTCGACCCCGGCGGCGTTCAGCGTGTCCAGGATCTGCGTCTGCTCCTCGGCGGACGCGAACCGCCGCTGCTTGAACACCCCTTCGACGCCCGCGGTCTCGTACCCCAGCTCGGCCAGGCTCGCCGCGACCGGCTCGTAGGAGAACATCCGCAGCACGAAGTGCGCCATCCACGGCCGCGCGCCGCGCGCGATCCGGGAGAGCGTCTTCTCGGTGACGTAACCGACGCAGCCGGTGGAGATCACGAGGTCGACGTCGTCCAGGAGCTTCTGCTGGGTCTCGTCGGGGTCGTCGCGTTCGAAATCGGCGTGGAGCGCCTCGTCGAGGAACCCGGCGGAGAGCGCGTACTCGAGCGCCGGCGCCGAGTTGTCCAGGCCGTAGAACCGCGGGTTGTCGCTTCGGACGCGGTTCCGGTCCGCCTCGACCAGCGCCGCGTGGTCCAGCGCGCGCACGTCCGGGCCGGTGTAGTGGGCGTACAGGTCGTCCATGGTCGCGTCGCACCGGCGCAGGGCCGCGTTGACGCCGTACGAGCAGCCGACGTCGAGCACGGTCGGCCGCGCGACCCCGCGTTCGGCCCGGTACTCCTCGATCAGCTTCGCGAAGTACGGCTTCGCCAGCTGGGGGATGTGGTAGGCGACGCGCCGCAGCGTGCCGAAGAACGGACGGGGGTCGGGGGCGGTGTAGATGTGGTCGAACGAGATCTTGCCGGTCGAGTCGAAAGGCACGGGCCAGGCTCCTGATCTAGTCGAGCAGTTCGTCGCCCCGGACGGCGCGCCCCGCGAGGTGTTCCGGCAGGACCCGGCCGAACAGCTGCCTGGTCCGCTCCGCGCTGCCGATGACTCCCGGGCGCTCGCTGTAGGCGAAGATCGCGGAATGCCGCGCGATCATGCCTTCCACCGTACTGACCCGGTGCAGGGCGAAGCGCCCCTTGAAGAGCTGGAGATCACCCGGACGGAGGCCGAGGCGTTTCACCGGCCGCGTGTCGCCGGCCAGCACGGCCCGGACGTCGTCGAGATTTTCGGCTTCCGCCGACCGGATGTTCGGGCAGTAGTCGAAGGCCCCGCCCGCCGTTGGCTCCTGGGTGAGCATGCTGACCGTGAACTCGTTGGTGTCGAAGTGCCACGGGTGCGCGCGGCCCGGCGCGATGACGTTGAGCGTCAGCCCGGACAACGGGTCGGCGAGCTCGTGCAGCTCCGGCAGGCCGAAGCAGTCGGCGACGAACCGCTGGAACACCGGGCTGGTGTAGAGCGTGGCGATGATCGACGACGCCGGGATGCGGTCGCGGGCGACGAACGCGTTGCCGCGTTCCATCACGGTGCGGCCCGGGTGGTCCTCGGGCAACGGCGTGTCGAGCGCGATGTTGTAGGCGTTGACCTTCTCGACCTTGGTGTAGGCGTGCGGCGCGAGTTCGGCGCACTCGGCCCGCAGGACCTCGCGCAGGTCCGGCCGGACGAAGTCAGCGAGCACGCTGCACCCGACATCGGCGAGTTCCGCGCGGGTGCGGGCGACGACCTCCCGCCAGGCGGGGCTTCCGGGATCAGTGAGCGGGTAGCGGCCGGTGTCGACCATTTCCAGCGGGGCCACGGAGGTGCTCATCGAAGTCCCTTCCCCGGGGTGGAGCTTCGGTGCTCGCCCTGGTCGTGAAAGGAAAGAGGTAGCACAGAACCGCGCGGGTCAACCGTCGGTTTGTGATCGGTGACACAAAGTGGTCAGTTGCCGATTTCGGTGGCCCATGAGCTGACCGTGACGGAGTCCGTGGTGCCCAGATCGGTGTCCAGTGGCTGTTTCTGCGCGGGTTCGCCGGGGACGGGCACCACCGAAATCGCGGCGCCGGTGCGCTGGTCACCGGAGGTGACGGTGGCCGACCACGCCAGCACGGCCACGACCTTCTCGCCCGGCTGGAGGGTGAGGTTCTGCGGCCCGAGGTCCCGCGCGAAGTACGACGTGCCGTGTTCGACGTGGACGTCCAGCGGGGTGCCGTCACCCGCGAGGATCTTCAGGTCCGGGTAGCCGGTGACCTTGCGCGGCGCGGTGTCCCGGTTGGTCAGCGTCAGCACGCTGGCGCGGTGCCCGAGGCCGGCCTCGACCTGGCCCACCGACAGCGAAAGGCCGGTCGGCTGCGGCGGCCCGTACGTCGGGCTCGGTGTCGTCGTGGGCGGCGCCGGCGCGGGCGGCGGTGTGCTGCAACCCGCGAGAAGCGCTACGAAGAGAAGTGGTGCAAAGCGAGAAACCCCCATGGGGCGGAAGAATAGCGGGTCCGGCCGGACGACCGGACCCGCTACCGCCTTACGGCGTGAGCAGGGGGAGCAGCGGCTTGCGCACCTGCGTCGCGACGCCGTCCGAAGCCTCCGCCGCGGCGATCCGCTCGGCCGACGGCCGGCCGTAGCCCGTCGTCCGCTGCACCAGCGGGCGGCCCAGCGGCTCGACCATCGCGCGCATGTCGCTGATCGTCTTGTACGACCCGTTCGACGCGCCGGCCATCCGGCTGATCGTCTCCTCCATCAGCGTCCCGCCGATGTCGTTGACGCCGCCCTGCAGCACCGCGCGGCTGCCCTCTTCGCCGAGCTTCACCCAGGAGCTCTGGATGTTGTCGATCATCCCGTGCAGCAGGAGCCGGGACAGCGCGTGCACCGCCCGGTTCTCCCGCAGCGTGGTGCCGGGGCGGGCGAGCCCGGCGAGGTAGATCGGCGAGCTCTGGTGGATGAACGGCAGCAGGACGAACTCGGTGAACCCGCGCCGCCCGTGCTTCTCGAGGCCTTCGCGCTGCAGCCGCGCGAGCAGCTTCAGGTGCGCGACCCAGTGCGCGGGGGTGTCGACGTGGCCGTACATCATCGTCGACGTCGTCGGCAGCCCGACCTGGTGCGCGGTGGTGACGACCTTGATCCACTCCGACGTCGGCAGCTTGCCCTTGGTGAGCACCCAGCGGACGTCGTCGTCGAGGATTTCCGCCGCGGTGCCCGGCAGGGAGTCGACGCCGGCTTCCTTCGCCTTGATCAGCCAGTCTTCGAGGGACAGGTTGGTCCGCGAAGCGCCGTTCACGACCTCCATCGGGCTGTAGGAGTGCAGGTGGATCTCCGGCTGACGGCGCTTGACCTCGGCCGCGAGGTCGAAGTACGCGGTGCCGGGCAGGTCCGGGTGGATGCCGCCCTGCATGCAGATCTCGGTCGCGCCTGCGGCCCACGCCTCGTCGACGCGGTCGCCGACCTGCTCCAGCGAGAGCGTGTACGCGTCGGCGTCGGTGCGACGCTGCGCGAAGGCGCAGAAGCGGCAACCCGTGTAGCAGACGTTCGTGAAGTTGATGTTCCGCGTGACGACGAACGTGACGTCGTCGCCGACCGTCTCCCGCCGCAGGTCGTCGGCCAGCTTCGTGAACGCGTCCAGTTCCTTGCCGTCGGCGGACAGCAGCGCCAGCGCGGCGTCGTCGGACAGCCCGGCGGGGTCCTTTTCCGCGCTGCGCAGGGCTTCCAGGACGGTCGAGTCGAACCGCTGCGGCCCGGTCTTGATCCGGTTGCCGATTTCGGTCCAGTCGCCGTAGACGGAGTCGAAGTCGCTGCGCCGGTCTTCGGTGCGGCCGGTGGTGTCGATCTCGGTGTGCAGGTCGGTGCGGCCGGACTCCTGCCAGCCACCGTCCGGCTCCTGCCACGGGATGCCGACCGGCATCGCGCCTTCGCGGGCCATCCCGGTGGCCGGGTCGACGAGCGCCGCGACGTGCCGCGTGATCCGCGGGTCCAGCCACGGCTCGCCGGCCTTGACGTACTCGGGGTAAATCGTGAGCCGTTCCTTGAGCTCGAACCCGGCCTTCTCGGTGCGGCGCGCGAGCTCGTCGATCTGCGGCCACGCGCGTTCCGGGTTGACGTGGTCGGGGGTCAGCGGCGAGACGCCGCCCCAGTCGTCGATCCCGGCGCGGATCATCAGGTCGTACTGGGCGCCGATCAGGTTCGGCGGCGCCTGGATGCGCATCTTCGGCCCGAGCACCAGCCGCGCGACGGCGATGTTCGCGGCGAGCTCTTCGAGGTCGGCGTCCGGCGTCGCGCGCATCTTCGTGTCCGGCTTGGCCCGGAAGTTCTGCACGATGACTTCCTGGATGCCGCCGTAGGTCCTGGCGACCTTGCGGATCTCGAACAGCGCGTCCGCGCGCTCCTCGTGCGTCTCGCCGATGCCGATGAGGACGCCGGTGGTGAACGGGACGCTGCTGCGGCCGGCGTCTTCGAGCACCCGCAGCCGGACGGCGGGATCCTTGTCCGGCGAGCCGTAGTGCGGGCCGCCCTTCTCGCTCCACAGCCGGGTCGCGGTGGTCTCCAGCATCATGCCCATCGACGGCGCGACCGGCTTGAGCCGCTGGAAGTCCTGCCAGGTCAGCACGCCCGGGTTGAGGTGCGGCAGCAGGCCGGTCTCCTCGAGCACCCGGATCGCCATCGCCCGGACGTAGGACAGCGTGTCGTCGTAGCCGTGCGCGTCGAGCCAGTCGCGGGCGGCCTTCCAGCGGTCCTCCGGCCGGTCCCCGAGGGTGAAGAGGGCTTCCTTGCAGCCCATCTCGGCGCCCTTGCGGGCGATGTCGAGCACCTCGTCGGGCGAGAGGAACGGCGATTCGAGCCGGCCCGGCACGGTGACGAAGGTGCAGTAGCCGCACCGGTCGCGGCACAGCCGGGTCAGGGGGATGAACACCTTGCGGCTGTAGGTGATGATGCCCGCGCGCCCGGCCTCGGCCAGGCCCGCGTCGCGGATGCGTGAGGCGTACTCGGAAAGCTTCCCCAGGTCTTCGCCGCGGGCGTGCAGCAGGACGCTCGCTTCGGCTACGTCGAGTGTTTTCCCGTCACGCGCCCGGGCGAGCGCGCGGCGCATCGCGGAGGCAGTCGGGGTGGTGGCGTCGGGTTCGGGTCCCATTCCGCCCACGCTAGGACCGCCGTCGCCCGACCAGCCAGTGTGCGTTCCGCACGTCGCCTACCCGATCGGTGCGCGTGATCGTCGTCGCAGGTCAGTGCGGTGGCATGGTTGTCGATCAGCTTCCGGCCGTGTATTACCTAAAGAGTGGCATCTGTGGTCGGCAAGAAGATCGGCGGACGGACCTACTACTACCTGGCGGAGTCCGCCCGGGTCGATGGCAAGCCGCGGGTGGTCACCCAGCGTTATCTCGGCACGGCCGAGGAGATCGCCCGCGCCGTCCCCGGCGGCGAGCCCGCCTCGGCTTCGTACCGAACCTACGGCGACGTCGCGGCGGTGTGGGCGACGCTTTCGCGGCTCGGCTTCGTCCGGCGCGTCGACGACGTGGTGGGTCCGCAACGCGCGAAGCCTTCCCTCGGGTCGACGCTGGCGATCGCGGTGCTGCACCGCGCCACCGCTCCGGACACACCGCTGTCCGAATGGTGGGCCGCGGGGGCCGCCGCCGACCTCGTGCGACCCAAGGTGACCACAGTGGACGGAATGTGGCGCGCGCTGGAACGGCTGACGCCGGACCGCGTCGCGCGCATCGAGGAAACCGTCGCCGCCGCGGTGTTGGAGGTGCTCGACGACCACGCGGCGCTCGCCGTCGACGTCCCGCAGTTCGCCGCGTTCGCCCCGGCGGACTGCACCCTGCCGTCGGCTTGCCAGGGCGTCCTCGCCGGAGCGGGCCTGCGCGTGACCCGCGACGGCGCGATCCCCCTGGCGTCGCGGATCTACCGGCGCGACGACGGCACCGCCCCGACGTTCGCCGCGCTGACCGGCGAGCTCGGGCCGGCCACACTGGTCTTCCACGCGGGCCAGGCCGCGCAGCTCGACCTCGGCTCGCGCAGCGGCTTCGTCGGGTCGCTGCCGCTGACCGACCACCCCGAGCTGCTGACCCAGCCCGCGTCCGCCCGCAAGCGCGTCGACCCCGAACGGTTCGCCGGGCTCACCGCGCTGGACACGCACGCGGTCGTCGACGGCGTCCGGCGGCGGGTGATCCTGACCCACTCGGCGACCCTGCACGCGGCGCAGTCCCGCGCGTTCGCCGACGAGCTGGCCACCGCGACCCGCGAGCTCGACGGCCTGGCCGAGGCCCTCGCCGCGGGCACCCACCGCGGCGACCGCGCCCAGGTCCACGCCGAGATCGGCCGCGTCACCCGCGGCCGGCGCATCGAGCGCGTGCTCACCGCCGTCCTGAGCGGGAACCGGCCCGGCGAGATCCGCCTCGAACGGCGGATCGACACCGCCGCGCTGGCCCGGCTCGACGACGAGTTCTTCGGCAAGCAGGTGCTGGTCACCGACCGGGACTGGCCGATCGGGGACGTCGTCACCGCGTACCGGGCCCGCACCCACCTCGAATCGACGTTCCGCTGGCTCACCGGGCCCGCCGTCACCGGCCCGACCCCCCGCTGGGAGTGGACGCCGCGGCGGGTCGCCGCGCACGGGCTCGTCTCGGTGCTCGCCGCGACCGTGACGCACCTGATGCGGCGCGAGGCCGACCGGGCCGGGATGAACCTGTCCGTGCGCGAACTGCTCGACCGGCTCGCCGGCATCGGCGAGCTGGTGCTGCGGTACCCGTCCACCGGCGGGCGGCCGCGGACCGGGCGCCTGCCGACCGAGCGTGACCCTGGTCAGCAGGCTTTGTTCTCGCTGTTTCAGGACTCCCGGTAGATCTGCAGCGCGGAGAAGCTCTGGACCACCGGCATCAGCTCGATGACGTTGATGTTCACGTGCTCCGGCTGGCTCGCCGCCCAGAGGACCGACTCGGCGACGTCGTCGGCGGTCAGCGGCGTCGTGCCCTGGTAGACCTTGTCGGCTTTCTCCTGGTCGCCGTCGAACCGGACCTTCGAGAAGTCCGTGCCGCCGACCATGCCGGGCTCGATGTTCGTCACGCGGACGCCGGTGCCGTGCAGGTCGCTGCGCAGGTTGAGGCTGAACTGGTGCACGAACGCCTTGGTCGCGCCGTAGACGTTGCCGCCGGGGTAGGGATAGGTGCCGGCGATCGAGCCGATGTTCAGCACGTGGCCGCGGCCGCGCTCGACCATGCCGGGCAGCAGCGCGCGCGTGACGTGCACGAGGCCGCGGACGTTGGTCGCGATCATCGCGTCCCAGTCTTCGAGCTCGGCCCGGTGGGCGGGCTCGAGGCCCTTGGCCAGGCCGGCGTTGTTGACCAGGACGTCGACCTCGCGCCAGGCGGGCGGAAGGCCTTCGACGGCGCTCTTCACCGCGTCGGGGTCGCTGACGTCGAGCTTGATCGGCAGGACGGCGTCGCCGAGTTCCCCGGCCAGCTTCTCGAGCTTGTCCTCACTGCGGGCGACGGCGATCACCCGGGCGCCCCCGGCGACGAACCTGCGCGCGATGGCGTCACCGAAGCCGGCGCTCGCGCCGGTCACGAACACGGTCTGCTGCTGCGTCATGGAGTGGCTCCGCTGCTCTTCAGGAAGGTGCTGAGTGCCTCGTCGAACTCGGTCTCGCGCTCCAGGTTAGGCAGGTGGCCCGCGCCCTCGATCACCACCAGGGTCGAACCGCGCGTCTTCCGGTGGATCGACCGGGCGTCGGCGACGGGGGTGAACTCGTCCTCACTGCCGACGACGACCAGGGTCGGGACTTCGACCTTCGTCAGTCCTTCGGTGTAGTCCGGCCGCTCGGCGCGTCCCCTGAGCGCGGCCGCGGCTCCCTCTTTCGGCGCGTCGCGCATCATGCGCCTGACGTGCGCCTCGACGTCCGGCCTGGTCTCGCGGGTGCTCTTGGAGATCATCTTGGGGAGGAGTTCCTCGGCGTAGTCGTGCATCCCCTCTTCGGTGATCCGGTCCGCGGTGTCGAGGCGGGCCTGTCTCGCCTCGGGGGTGTCGAGGCCGGGGAAGGTGTCGGCGAGGAGAAGGGCCTTGACCCGGCCGGGGTGGTCCGCGACCAGCTGCATGACGATCTGGCCGCCCATCGAGAGGCCGCCGAGCACGAAGGTCTCCAGCCGGAGGTGGTCGGCCAGGCGGACGAGGTCGGCCGCGAAGACGTCGAGGCCGGTCTTGGTGCCCCCTCCAGGGGACTTGCCGAAGCCACGGAGGTCCGGCGTGACGACCCGGTGGCCTCGGCCGGCCAGGTACTCGGCCTGGGGGCGCCACATCGAGCGATCGAAGGGGTGGCCGTGGACCAGCAGGACCGGGGATTCGCTCGTCTTCGGGCCCAGGTCGTCGTACGCGAGATCGATGGTCATGCGGCCGACGCTAGGCGGACCTTTGGCGCGGAGCAATACGGTGCAATGTACTCGGAGCAATGTTCTTTCGCTGGCGCTCGGGGCCGGTCCGGGGCACACTAAGCCTCGGGCGGGCTCCGTCATGGGGTCTGACCTGCGCTGATCTTGTTAAGGGACCCCCCTGTTTCAGGGCCTTTCCGGGCATGTAAAGTTCTCCAAGTCGCCAGGGAAACCGAGCGGCGGGGACACGAACCAAGCTCTCGCAGAAGCGATTGAGTGGGTGTCCCACCAAAAACTGCTAGGAACGATTCGCTTGAGTCGGGCTGCTTGACGGTGG
>NZ_JBFBBN010000043.1:0-88112 GCF_040682715.1 Amycolatopsis sp. NPDC051128
GCAGGTGTGGGCGGCCGACTCCGGCGGCTCGCACCCCTACGACACCCCGAACGGCTACGCGGCCGACGCCTCCTGGCAGGTCGACGCCCCGTGAGCCGCCGGGCCCGGACGCGGCGAAGGCCGCCTCCGGGAAGTCTCCCGGGGGCGGCCTTCGCTCTCGATGCGTCAGTGGCGTCAGTGGCCGAAGGCGCTCCTAGCCGCCAGGTCCGCCAGCAGGGCTCGGCCCTTCTCGGCGTTGCGCGGCTGGGACAGGACGTCGTAACGCCGCGCCACCAGCTGGCTTTGCGAGATGAAGCCGCGCTTGTTGCGGTTCGCCGCGTAGCCCAGTGCGCCGAAGAGCAGGTTGAACCCGAGACCGGCGATGAGGCCGATCGCGATCGGGACCAGGCCGGCGCCCGGGTTCATCAGGCTCAGCACCAGGCCGAGGAACAGGCCGAACAGCGCGCCGGACGTCGCCGCGCTGCCGAGGACCTTGGCCCATGTCATCCGACCCGCGATCCGCTCGACGAGCAGCGGCTCCACGCCCACGATCGTGACGTCGGTGACCGGGAAGTCCGTGCCCGCGAGGTGGTCGACCGCGCGCTGTGCCTGCTCGTAGGACTCGTACGAACCGATCGGCCAGCCGGTGGGCAGAGTCGGCAGCTGGGGCCGGGCCTGCTGCTGTCCGATCGTGGTCTGCGTGAATGCTGTGGTCATCGATCTCACCTCTCTTGCCCGTACAACGTGCGAGCCCCCCGGTTTTCCTCCCGCGCGGGCGAATTCACAGGCTCTTCTCAGCCGGGCATCCTGGACAATCCGACCGCCCGTTCAAAGGTTCAAGAAAATACCTTTGCTCCGGTTGACCCGGCGGGCGTCACCGGGTAGGAAGGACCCGCAAAGGATTCGCATCAAACCTTTGGGGCGGCTGATGGCACGCAGGCGAGGCATGCTCACGCTCGACGAACTCCGGGCGCGCGTGGACGCGGGCACGATCGACACCGTGCTCGTCGCGATCACGGACATGCAGGGCAGGCTCCAGGGCAAGCGCTGCTCCGCGGAGTACTTCCTGGAGGAGGTGGTCGGGCACGCCACCGAGGCCTGCAACTACCTGCTCGCCGTGGACGTCGACATGAACACCGTCGACGGCTACGCGCTCTCCTCCTGGGAGACCGGCTACGGCGACTTCGTGCTGCGTCCCGACTTCGAGACGCTGCGGGAGGTCCCCTGGCAGGAGGGCACCGCGCTGGTGCTGGCCGACGTCGAGCGCGTGCAGGGCGGGCCGGTCGCCGTGTCGCCGCGCCAGGTCCTGCGCCGCCAGCTCGACCGGCTGGCCGAGCGCGGGCTCGGCGCCTACGTCGGCACCGAGCTCGAGTTCATCGTCTTCGACGACACCTACGAAGCCGCCTGGGACAAGCGCTACCACGGCCTCAAGCCCGCCAACCAGTACAACGTCGACTACTCGATGCTCGGCACCGCGCGGCTGGAACCGCTGCTGCGCCGCATCCGCAACGACATGGCCGGCGCCGGGCTCTACCCCGAGTCCGCCAAGGGCGAGTGCAACCCCGGCCAGCAGGAGATCGCCTTCCGCTACACGGACGCGCTGAGCACCTGCGACAACCACAGCGTCTACAAGAACGGCGCCAAGGAGATCGCCGCGCAGGAGGGCAAGAGCCTCACCTTCATGGCGAAGTACAACGAGCGCGAGGGCAACTCCTGCCACATCCACATCAGCCTGCGCTCCACCGAGGGCCGCGCGGTGCTCGCCGGTGACAGTGAACACGGCTTCTCGAAACTGATGGAGCACTTCCTCGCCGGGCAGCTCGCCGGGCTGTACGAGCTGACGTACTTCCTCGCGCCGAACGTCAACTCCTACAAGCGGTTCGTGCCCGGCAGCTTCGCGCCGACCGCGATCGCCTGGGGCACCGACAACCGCACCTGCGCCCTGCGCGTCGTCGGCCACGGCGAGTCGCTGCGGGTCGAGAACCGGGTGCCCGGCGGCGACGTCAACCCGTACCTCGCCGTCGCCGCGCTGATCGCCGCCGGCCTCCACGGCATCGAAAACGAGCTGGAGCTCGAAGAACCCTTCGTCGGCAACGCCTACCATTCCGACCGCGGCACGGTGCCGACCACGCTGCCCGAAGCCGCCGCGGCCCTCGCGGGCAGCGAGCTGGCCAAAGCCGCGTTCGGCGAAGACGTCGTCACGCACTACCTGAACGCGGCGAAGATCGAGGTGGACGCCTACAACGCCGCCGTCACCGACTGGGAGCTGATCCGTGGCTTCGAGCGACTCTGACGACCGGCCCGTCATCGGCCTCACCAGCTACCTCGAATCCGCGAAATTCCTGGTCTGGGAGACCGAAGCCGTGCTGCTGCACCGGGTCTACGTCGACTGCGTCGTCGCGGCGGGCGGCATCCCGGTGCTGCTGCCGCCGGTGACCGGCGGGTACGGCAAGATCATGTCCACTGTGGACGCGCTCGTGCTCACCGGTGGCGCCGACGTCGAGCCCGCGCGCTACGGACACGAGCCGCACCCGGCCACCTACACCCGGCCGGAGCGGGACGCCTTCGAGTTCGGCCTGTTCGCCGCCGCCCGCCGGCAGCGGAAACCGGTCCTCGGCGTCTGCCGCGGCCTTCAGGTGATGAGCGTCGCCCTCGGCGGGACGCTCACCCAGCACCTGCCGGAGGCCACGGAGTCCACCGGGCACCAGCCCGCGCCCGCGACGTTCGGCCGGGGCACTGTCACGCTCGCCGAGGGCAGCCGCGCCGCGGCGATTCTCGGTCGCGAGACGAAGACCCTTTGCTACCACCACCAGGCGATCGACCGCCTCGGCGCCGGGCTGGAACCGGTCGGCTGGGCCGCCGATGGCACGATCGAGGCCGCTGAACTACCCGGTGAGTTCACCCTGGGCGTCCAGTGGCACCCCGAGCAGGACACCGACGACGTCCGTTTGTTCACCGCGCTCGTCGACGCGAGCAGGAGGCCGGAATGACCAGCTTCGACGTGATCAACCCCGCGACCGAGCAGGTGGTGCGGTCGGTCGCGCTGACGAGCGCCGAGGACACCGACGCGGCGATCGCCCGCGCCCACGCGGCGTTCCCGGCGTGGCGCGACGTCGCCCCCGGCGACCGCGCCCGGCTGCTGCGCCGCTTCGCCGACGCCGTCGAGGCCGACATCGAGAACCTCGCCCGGCTGGAGGTCGCCAACTCCGGGCACACCATCGGCAACGCCCGCTGGGAGGCGGGCAACGTCCGCGACGTGCTCGACTACTACTCCGCCGCGCCCGAACGCCTGATCGGCAAGCAGATCCCGGTGCCGGGCGGAATCAACGTCACGTTCCAGGAACCCCTGGGCGTGGTGGGCGTGATCGTGCCGTGGAACTTCCCGATGCCGATCGCCGGCTGGGGTTTCGCGCCCGCGCTCGCGGCGGGCAACACCGTCGTGCTCAAACCCGCCGAGCTGACACCGCTGACCGCCGTCAGGCTGGCCGAACTGGCGCGTGAGGCGGGCATCCCGGAGGACGTCTTCCAGGTGCTGCCCGGCAAGGGATCCGTGGTCGGGCAGCGGTTCGTCGACCACCCGGCCGTCCGCAAGGTCGTGTTCACCGGCTCCACCGAGGTCGGCAAGCAGATCATGGCCGGCTGCGCGGCCCGCGTGAAGCGCGTGACGCTGGAGCTGGGCGGCAAGAACGCGAACATCGTCTTCGCCGACTCCGACCTGGAGAAGGCCGCGGCGACCGCGCCCTACGGCGTCTTCGACAACGCCGGGCAGGACTGCTGCGCACGCTCGCTGATCCTGGTGCAGGCGAGCGCGTACGAGGAGTTCATGGCGCTGCTGGAGCCGGCGGTGCACGGCGTCGTCGTCGGCGATCCCGCCGACGAAAAGACCGAGATGGGCCCGCTGATCTCGGCCGCGCACCGGGAGAAAGTCGCGAGCTACGTGCCGGACGACGCGCCCGTCGCGTTCCGGGGCACCGCGCCCGCCGGCCCCGGGTTCTGGTTCCCGCCGACCGTCCTCACCCCGCCCGACCTGCGGCACCCCGCCGCGGCGGACGAGGTCTTCGGGCCGGTCGTGGCCGTCGTGCCGTTCGCCGGAGAGGCCGACGCCGTCCGGATGGCCAACGCCACCGAGTACGGCCTGTCCGGGTCGATCTGGACCCGCGACGTCGGCCGCGCGTTCCGGGTGGCGCGTGGCGTCGAAGCCGGCAACCTGTCGGTCAACTCGCACTCTTCGGTGCGTTACTGGACGCCGTTCGGCGGCTTCAAGCAGTCCGGCCTCGGCCGTGAGCTGGGCCCCGACGCCGCGGCGGCGTTCACCGAAACCAAGAACGTCTTTCTGAGCACGGAGGAGTAATGGTCCAGCGTTTCGAAGGCCGCGTCGCGGTGATCACCGGCGGTGCGAGCGGGATCGGGCTCGCCTCGGCCCGCCGTCTGGCGAGCGAAGGCGCGAAGGTCGTCATCGCGGACCTGACCCCGGCCGAGGGCAAGACGGCCGCCGACGAGATCGGCGGCGCGTTCATCCAGACCGACGTCACCGACGCCGAGCAGGTGGAGAACCTGTTCCACACCACCGTCGAGCAGTTCGGCTCGGTGGACGTCGCGTTCAACAACGCCGGCATCTCGCCGCCGGAGGACGACTCCATCCTCACCACCGGCATCGAGGCGTGGGAGCGGGTCCAGCGCGTCAACCTGACGTCGGTCTACCACTGCTGCAAGGCCGTCCTGCCGCACATGCAGCGCCAGGGCCGCGGCTCGATCATCAACACGGCGTCGTTCGTCGCGGTGATGGGCGCGGCGACGTCGCAGATCTCCTACACCGCGTCCAAGGGCGGCGTCCTCGCGATGAGCCGCGAGCTGGGCGTCCAGTTCGCGCGGGAGAACATCCGCGTCAACGCGCTGTGCCCCGGCCCGGTGAACACCCCGCTGCTCAAGGAACTGTTCGCGAAGGACCCGGAACGCGCGGCGCGGCGCCTGGTGCACGTGCCGGTCGGCCGGTTCGCCGAGCCCGAGGAGATCGCGGCCGCGGTCGCCTTCCTCGCCAGCGACGACGCCAGCTTCATCACGGCTTCGCAGTTCCTCGTCGACGGCGGCATCTCCGGCGCGTACGTCACCCCGCTCTAACGGCGGTCGCGGTTCTTCTCCCCGGGGAGCCACGCCGACTTCCTGAGGCCGTACACCTCGCGCAGGTACTTCCAGGCGGCGTTGAGCGATTTGCGCTCGGCGGCGACCCGCGCTTCACGGCGGCGAAGCACGCGAACGGCGGTCTCGGCGGCGAGGAAGGCGCCGGCGGCGAAGGTCAGGGTGCCGACGATCAGGGTGAGGGCGATGACGGTGGTGGTCATGGTGACCAGCGTCGGTTCCGGGTGGGCGTTTCGTCCCTGCGCAAAGCTAGCGGGTTTGGTTAGCTTTGTGACGTGACGCACTGGCGCGCCGACGAGTGGGCGGAAGCGGTCCGGGCCGGGATCCGGGCGAAAGGGCTCTCCCTGGACGAGGCCGCCCGCCGCGTCGGCGTCCCCACCTCCACCCTGCGCAGCTGGATCGAGCACCGGCACGCGCCGAAGGTCACCGTCTTCGACCACTGGGCCCAGCTCGCCGAGGTGACCGGCCTCGGCGAGGGCGAACTGCTGCGCGTCGCCGGGGTGCTGCCCGACGCGCTCGCGTCGCCGGTGCACGTCGCGCAGGCGGCGAAGGCCCTGCGGGAGGGCATCGACCAGGCCGGGCAGTTCCTCCGCCAGGCCACGGCGCTGGTCTACTCCTCGCCCGGCACGCAGGTGGCGAACGCCATCGCGGCGTCGCCGGTCGACTGGGAGATGCGGATCCGCTCGGCCAGCCGCGGCGACGAGGTCCGCGTCACCTACCACCACTACGTCGGCGTCGTGCCGCCGCGCGGCTTCCCGCACACCGACGCCGAGGTGCGCCGGATCATCGAGCACGAGATCCTCGGCGAGCTGTGGCGGCCGCTGGGCCTCTACTGGCGCGTCGCCGAGGTGCACGACTGGCACGAGCCGCCGCGGCTGGTGATCCAGGTGCCCGAGCAGGAGGCGACGCGGCCGCCGTCGCCGTCACCGCCGGTCGTGACCGCGCCGCCGGTGGTGGTGCTTTCGCCGATCTGGGGCTACGGCGAGCTGCTGGCGTCGCTGCTCGCCGACGGCCTCGGGTTCGGCAACGTCGACTTCCGCTACTTCGGCCTCCCGGAGGCGATGGCCGACCGCGTCCGGATCACCGCGCGCGAGCTGGCCGAGCCCGCGCCGCGGCTGGTGCACTCGGTGCCGCCGATCATGCTGCTGCACGGCCTGGCCGTGCCCGACCTGGCCGGCCGGCTCCCGGTCGTGGTCCGCTACGGTCCCCGGATGCGCGAGCGGGCAGCGCGTATTTACCGCGAGCCGCTGCTCGAAGCCGGGTTCGCGGACCCGGCGGACGGGACTCGCGCCATCGAGGCCGCGGTCGACGCGGTGGTGGCCCGGCTGCCCGGAGAGTACTTCGAGGTGGTCCTCGACGACGCGGACGTCTTCGACGGCGACCGCCCGTCGCTCGACCGGCTCAACGACTCGGTGGCGTGGTTCGCCGAGCACATCGTCGAGCACGTCCTGCTGGGCGCGGGGCTGCCACCGGTGCCGCTCGGCGGCCCGCTGAAACGCCTGGTCCTGCCCTCGGGCCGGGTCCGGCGCCCGCCCGCGCTGGCCGGCCGCGTGGTCCGCCGGCCCGCGGGGGAGTAGCCCGTACCGGATCGGTGCGGGGTAAGCGCCCCAATGTGGCGTTGGGTGCGTTGGACGCACCGAACGCCGCGTTGGGTGCGTTGGATGCACCGAACGCCGCGTTGGGTGCGTTGGATGCACCGAACGCCGCGTTGGGTGCGTTGGATGCACCGAACGCCACATTGGGTGCGTTGGACGCACCCAACGCCACATTGGGGCGCTTGGGGCGGGCTCGAAGCGTGATGTGGTGTTGCCCGGGTGACGTAGACGGACCTCGAGCCCGGCGGGTACCGTAGCCGCCACAACTGCAGATCGGGCCGTCGAGCCGAGGCGGGAGAGCCCTCACGAAGTCGGTGGGGCACCGAAGGAGCAAACTCCCCGGAATCTCTCAGGTACCCGCTACCGCTTCGCGCGAGGCCACTCTGGAAAGCAGGCGCACCCGCGCCTCACCCAAGGTGAAAGCCGTGTTGCCCACGGTGAAACTCTCAGGTGCCATGACAGAGGGGGAGTTCCCAGCGCACCGTTCTGCCCGGTGCCCGGCCCGAGGAGCTCCCCATCACCTCAACGCAGTTCGACGCCCGTCACATCGGCCCGTCCGAGGCCGAACGCGCGAAGATGCTGGCCGAGTGCGGCTACGGCAGCCTGGACGCCCTGGTCGGCGCGGCCGTGCCGAGCGCCATCCGCGCGACCCGCGACCTCACCCTCCCGCCCGCCGCGTCCGAAGAGGACGCCACCGCGGAGCTGCGCGCGCTCGCCGCGCGCAACCGGCCGATGACGCAGATGATCGGCCTGGGCTACTCCGACACCGTCACCCCCGGCGTGATCCGGCGCAACGTCCTCGAGAACCCCGCCTGGTACACCGCGTACACGCCGTACCAGCCGGAGATCTCGCAGGGCCGCCTCGAAGCGCTGCTCAACTTCCAGACCATGGTCGCCGACCTGACCGGCCTGGCCACGGCGAACGCGTCGCTGCTGGACGAGTCGACCGCCGTCGCCGAGGCCGTCACGTTGATGCGTCGCGCGTCCAAGTCCAAGTCCAACAAGGTCGTCCTCGACGCCGAGTGCCTGCCGCAGACCATCGCCGTCGTGCGCACCCGCGTCGAGGCGCTGGGCATCGAGGTCGAGGTCCGCGACCTGCTGACCGGGCTGCCGGACGACTTCTTCGGCGTCGTCGCGCAGTACCCCGGCGCGTCCGGCGTGCTGCGCGGGCGCGGCTTCTACCACGCGATTTCCGAGTCGGCGAAGGCCGCCGGCGCGCTGTTCACCGTCGCCGCCGACCTCCTCGCCCTGACCCTCGTCACCTCGCCCGGCGAGTTCGGCGCCGACGTCGCCGCGGGCTCGACCCAGCGCTTCGGCGTCCCGCTCGGCTACGGCGGCCCGCACGCCGGCTACCTGTCGGTCCGCTCCGGCCTCGAGCGCTCGCTGCCCGGGCGCCTGGTCGGCGTCTCGGTCGACGCCGACGGCAACCCGGCCTACCGGCTCGCGCTGCAGACGCGGGAGCAGCACATCCGCCGTGAGAAGGCGACGTCCAACATCTGCACCGCGCAGGTCCTGCCCGCCGTGCTGGCCGCGATGTACGCGGTCTACCACGGTCCCGACGGCCTGAGGACGATCGCCCGGCGCGTCCACGGCCTGGCCGCGGGCTTCGCGGACGCCCTGCGCGAAGGCGGCGTCGAGGTCGTGCACGAGTCCTTCTTCGACACCGTCGTCGCGCACGTGCCCGGCAAGGCCGCCGAGGTCCACGCGGCGGCGCGCCGGCACGGGATCAACCTCGGCCACGTCGGCGCCGACCACGTGCGCGTCGCCTTCGACGAGGTCAGCACCCCCGCGATCGCCGCGAAGGTGCTCAACGCGTTCGGGATCGAAGCGGACCTGCGAGACGGCGTCGCGCTGCCCAGCGGCCTGGCCCGCGAGAGCGGCTTCATGGACCACGAGGTCTTCGGCACCCACCGCTCCGAGACGGCGATGCTGCGCTACCTGCGCCGGCTGTCCGACCAGGACTACGCGCTCGACCGCGGCATGATCCCGCTCGGTTCCTGCACGATGAAGCTCAACGCCACCGCCGAGATGGAGCCGATCAGCTGGCGCGAGTTCGCCGGCATCCACCCGTTCGCGCCGGCCGAGGACGCCGAGGGCTACCACGTCCTCGTGGCGCAGCTCGCCGAGTGGCTGGCCGAGGTGACCGGCTACGACAAGGTGTCGCTGCAGCCGAACGCGGGCAGCCAGGGCGAGCTCGCCGGCCTGCTCGCCATCCGCGCCTACCACCGCGCGAACGGCGACGAGGGCCGGGACGTCTGCCTGATCCCGTCGTCGGCGCACGGCACGAACGCCGCGTCCGCGGTGCTCGCCGGCATGCGCGTCGTCGTGGTCAAGTGCACCGACGAGGGCAACGTCGACCTGGCCGACCTGCGGTCCAAGGTGGACGCCCACCGCGACACCCTCGCCGCGATCATGGTCACCTACCCGTCCACGCACGGCGTGTACGAGCACGGCATCGACGAGCTGGCGAAGATCGTGCACGACGGCGGCGGCCAGGTGTACGTCGACGGCGCGAACCTCAACGCCCTGCTCGGCCTGGCCAAGCCGGGCGAGTTCGGCGGCGACGTCTCGCACCTGAACCTGCACAAGACCTTCTGCATCCCGCACGGCGGCGGCGGTCCGGGCGTCGGCCCGGTCGCGGTGCGCGCGCACCTGGCGCCGTACCTGCCGAACCACCCGCTGCTCGACGCCGCCGGCCCCGCGACCGGCGTCGGCCCGATCAGCGGCGCGCCGTACGGCTCGGCGTCGATCCTGCCGATCTCCTGGGCCTACGTCCGGATGATGGGCGCGCCGGGCCTGACCGCCGCCACGAAGGTCGCCGTGCTGGCGGCCAACTACGTCGCTTCGCGGCTGGCGCCGCACTACCCGGTGCTCTACACCGGCCAGGACGGCCTGGTCGCGCACGAATGCATCCTCGACCTGCGCCAGCTCACCAAGGAGACCGGCGTGACGGTCGACGACGTCGCGAAGCGGCTCATCGACTACGGCTTCCACGCGCCGACGATGTCGTTCCCGGTCGCGGGGACGCTGATGGTCGAGCCGACCGAGTCGGAGGACCTCGGCGAGATCGACCGGTTCTGCGCCGCGATGATCGCGATCCGCGCCGAGATCGACGAGGTGGCAGCCGGAAAGTGGAGCGCGGAGGAGTCGCCGCTGCGCGGGGCGCCGCACACCGCCGAGACGCTGGTCGGGGAATGGGACAAGCCCTACGACCGGGAGCTGGCGGTGTACCCGTCGGGTGTTTCGCGGAAGAACAAGTACTGGCCGCCGGTGCGTCGCATCGACGGCGCCCGCGGTGACCGTAACCTCGTGTGCTCCTGCCCGCCCCTCAACGCTTACGAAGGCTGAACCCGTGTCACGCGAAACCTCCCTGCATGGAGTCCACAAGGGACTCGGTGCGCTGTTCACCGACTTCGCCGGCTGGTCGATGCCGGTCCGCTACGCCAGTGAGCTGGCCGAGCACAAGGCCGTCCGCGAGGCGGCCGGGCTGTTCGACCTGTCGCACATGGCCGAGATCCACGTCACCGGGAAGCAGGCGGCGGACGTCCTGGACTTCGCGCTGGTCGGCAACCTCACCGGGGTCAAGCCGGGCCGGGCGCGGTACACGATGATCTGCGACGCTTCCGGCGGCGTGCTCGACGACCTGGTCGTCTACCGGCTGGCCGACGAGCACTACCTGGTCGTCGCGAACGCGGGCAACGCCCTCGTCGTCGCCGACGCGCTGGCCGAGCGGGTCGCGGGCTTCGACGCCGTGGTGGACGACCGCTCGGAGACGACCGCGCTGATCGCCGTCCAGGGCCCGGCGGCCGCGGCGATCGTCGGTGCCGTCACCGACGCCGACCTCGGTTCACTCAAGTACTACGCCAGCGTCCCGGCGGTCGTGAAGGGCCACGAGATCCTGCTCGCCCGCACCGGCTACACCGGCGAGGACGGCTTCGAGCTGTTCGTCAACGCCGACGAGGCGCCCGCGTTGTGGCGGCTGCTGCTGGAGGCCGGCGAGCCGCACGGCCTGGTCCCGGCGGGCCTCGCCTGCCGCGACACGCTGCGGCTGGAAGCCGGGATGCCGTTGTACGGCAACGAACTCACGCTTGAGCAGAGCCCGTTCGAGGCCGGGCTCGGCCGGGTCGTCAAGTTCGAGAAGCCGGGCGACTTCGTCGGCCGCGCGGCGCTGGAGGAGCGCGCCAAGGCCGACGTCCCCCGCGTGCGGGTCGGGCTTCGCGGAGCAGGCCGGCGCGCCCCGCGTCACGGCTACACCGTCCTTTCCGGTGACACCGAGATCGGCGAGGTCACCAGCGGCGCGCTGTCGCCGACGCTGGGTTACCCGATCGCCATGGCGTACGTCGACCGGGCGTACGCCGAGCCCGGCACTGAACTGTCCGTCGACATCCGGGGCAGGATCGAGCCCGTCGAGGTCGTCGCCCTTCCCTTCTACTCCCGCGCGTGAGGACTGACGGAACCGTGAGCATTCCCGAGAACCTGAAGTACACCAAGGAACACGAGTGGCTGAGCGTCGCCGACGGCGTCGCCACCGTCGGCATCACCGCCTTCGCCGCCGAGTCGCTCGGTGACATCGTGTTCGTCCAGCTGCCCGAGGCCGGCTCGACCGTCACCGCGGGCGAGGTGTTCGGCGAGGTCGAGTCGACCAAGTCGGTCAGCGAGCTGTACGCGCCGGTCTCCGGTGAGGTCGTCGAGGTGAACGAGGCCACATCGGACCGCCCCGAGGTCATCAACGAGGATCCGTACACGGAAGGCTGGCTGCTGAAGGTGCCTCTGACCGGGGACGTGCCCGAACTTCTCGACGCCGCCGCGTACGCCGCGCTCACCCAGGAGAACTGATGACGACCTTCGACGCGCACCTGTCCGAAGTCGACCCCGAGGTCGCGGCGGCCGTCGCCGACGAGCTCACGCGCCAGCAGTCGACCCTGGAGATGATCGCCTCCGAGAACTTCGCCCCGGTGGGCGTGCTCGAGGCGCAGGGTTCGGTGCTGACCAACAAGTACGCCGAGGGCTACCCGGGCCGCCGCTACTACGGCGGCTGCGAGCACGTCGACGTCGTCGAGCAGCTCGCCATCGACCGGGCGAAGGCCCTGTTCGGCGCCGAGCACGCCAACGTGCAGCCGCACTCGGGCGCGCAGGCCAACGCGGCCGCGATGTTCGCCGTGCTCAAGCCCGGCGACACCATCCTCGGCCTCGACCTGGCGCACGGCGGCCACCTGACGCACGGGATGAAGATCAACTTCTCGGGCAAGCTGTACAACGTCGTCGCCTACCATGTCGACAAAGAGACCGGCATCGTCGACCTCGCCGAGATCGAGCGCCTCGCCGTCGAGCACCGGCCGAAGCTCATCATCGCCGGCTGGTCCGCCTACCCGCGTCAGCTCGACTTCGCCGAGTTCCGCCGCATCGCCGACCTGGTCGACGCGCGGCTGATGGTGGACATGGCGCACTTCGCCGGGCTGGTCGCGACCGGCCTGCACCCGTCACCGGTGCCGCACGCCGACATCGTCACCACGACCACGCACAAGACCCTCGGCGGCCCGCGCGGCGGCCTGATCCTGTGCCGTCAGGAGCTGGCGAAGAAGATCAACTCGGCGGTGTTCCCCGGCCAGCAGGGCGGGCCACTGGAGCACGTCATCGCGGCCAAGGCCGTCGCGCTGAAGATCGCCGCGAGCGAGGAGTTCAAGGAGCGCCAGCAGCGGACCCTGGAAGGCTCGCGAATCCTCGCTTCGCGGCTGTCGCAGGCGGACTGCGCCGACGCGGGCGTGCGCGTGCTCACCGGCGGCACCGACGTCCACCTGGTGCTGGTCGACCTCGTCCAGTCCACTCTGGACGGTCAGCAGGCCGAGGACCGGCTGCACGAGGTCGGCATCACGGTCAACCGCAACGCCGTCCCGTTCGACCCGCGCCCGCCGATGATCACCTCCGGCCTGCGGATCGGCACCCCGGCGCTGGCCACCCGCGGCTTCGGCGCGGACGACTTCGCCGAGGTCGCCGACGTCATCGCGGAGGCTTTGAAACCGGGCTTCGACGACGCTGTGCGGTCCAAGCTCCGCGACCGCGTCGAGACGCTGGCCGCGAAGCACCCGCTGTACGCGGGCCTGTCCCGGTGAACGCGCAGCCCGAGGGCCGGAAGCTGTTGCGTCTCGAGGTTCGCAACAGTGAGACGCCGATCGAGAAGAAGCCGCCGTGGATCAAGACGCGGGTGCGGATGGGTCCGGAGTTCACCGAGCTGAAGGGCTTGGTGCGCCGCGAGGGTTTGCACACGGTGTGTGAAGAGGCGGGTTGTCCCAACATCTATGAGTGCTGGGAGGATCGTGAGGCCACGTTCCTGATCGGTGGTGATCAGTGCACGCGGCGGTGTGATTTCTGTCAGATCGACACGGGTAAGCCGGCTGCTTTGGATCGGACCGAGCCGCGGAAGGTCGCCGAGTCCGTGCAGGCGATGGGGCTGCGGTACTCGACGGTCACCGGTGTCGCTCGGGATGACCTTTCCGATGGTGGTGCCTGGCTGTACGCGGAGACGGTGCGGCAGATTCATGCGTTGAACCCCGGCACCGGCGTCGAGCTGCTCATCCCGGACTTCAACGCGGACCTCGGCCAGCTGGCCGAGGTGTTCGGGTCGCGGCCGGAGGTGTTGGCGCACAACGTGGAGACGGTGCCGCGGATTTTCAAGCGGATCCGTCCCGGCTTCCGGTACGCGCGTTCCCTCGAGGTGATCACCAAGGCGCGTGAGTCCGGGCTCGTGACGAAGTCGAATCTGATCCTGGGCATGGGCGAAACTCCCGACGAGGTCGCGCCGGCGATGCGGGATCTGGTCGACGCGGGCTGCGAGATCCTGACGATCACGCAGTACCTGCGGCCGTCGTCGCGGCATCATCCGGTGGACCGGTGGGTGAAGCCGGAGGAGTTCGTCGAGCACTCGAAGGCCGCGGAATCGATGGGTTTCGCCGGTGTCATGGCGGGCCCGCTCGTGCGGTCGTCCTACCGCGCGGGACGGCTGTACGCCCAGACCAAGGGCTACCGTGGTGAGGAGCTGCCGGAGAACCTGCGGCACCTCGCCGACCAGGGCCCGGCCGCGCAAGAAGCCAGCTCCCTGCTGGCGCGATAGGAAGGGGCGGATCAATGGCGATCAGCGTCTTCGACCTGTTTTCCATCGGCATCGGCCCGTCGAGCTCCCACACCGTCGGGCCGATGCGGGCGGCACTGACCTTCGCGGACGGACTCGGCGCCGACCTCGGCCGGACCGCGCGCGTGCAGGCGGAGCTGTTCGGCTCCCTCGGCGCGACCGGGTTCGGCCACGGCAGTGACAAGGCCGTCCTGCTCGGACTCTCCGGCGAGCGCCCGGAGGCGATCGACACCGACACCGTGCCGGGCAAGATCGCGGCCATCCGCGAGTCCGGCCGGCTGCGGGTGCGCGGCACGCACGAGATCGGGTTCGACGAAGACACCGACCTCACCATGCACCGCCGCAAGTCCCTGCCCGCCCACCCGAACGGCATGGTCTTCCGCGCCTTCGACGCGTCGGGCTCATTGCTGCGCGAGCGCACGTACTACTCGGTCGGCGGCGGCTTCGTCCGCGACGAGTCGTACGAGACGGACGCGGTGTTCGTCGAGGACTCGACGCCGGTGCCGTACCCGTTCCGCACCGGCGCGGACCTGCTCGGGCACTGCGCCGCCACCGGGTTGCCGATGAGCGAGATCATGCTGGCGAACGAGCTGGCCTGGCGCAGCCGTTCGGAGGTGCGGGACGGGCTCCTGGCGATCTGGGCGGTCATGGCGGAGTGCGTCCGCAACGGCTGCGTCCACGAAGGTGTCCTGCCGGGCGGCCTCAAGGTGCCGCGGCGGGCCCGCGCGCTGCACGAGAAGCTCCTGGCCGAGGACGGCGCGGACGACCCGCTGTACGCGATGGACTGGGTCAGCCTGTACGCCCTCGCCGTCAACGAGGAGAACGCCGCGGGCGGGCGCGTCGTCACCGCGCCGACCAACGGCGCCGCCGGGATCATCCCCGCCGTGCTGCACTACTACCAGCGCTTCATCCGGCACTCCTCCGACGACGGCATCGTGACGTTCCTGCTCACCGCGGGCGCGATCGGCTCGATCCTCAAGCAGACGGGCTCGATTTCCGGCGCCGAGGTCGGCTGCCAGGGCGAGGTCGGCTCGGCGTCCGCGATGGCGGCGGCCGGCCTCACCGAGGTCCTCGGCGGCTCACCGGCACAGGTGGAGAACGCGGCCGAGATCGGCGTCGAGCACCACCTCGGCCTGACGTGCGACCCGGTCGGCGGCCTGGTCCAGATCCCGTGCATCGAGCGCAACGCGGTCGGCGCGTCGAAGGCCATCCACGCTGCCCGCATGGCCATGCGCGGCGACGGCAGTCACGTGGTGACCCTGGACAAGGCGATCAAGACGATGCGCGAGACGGGCGCGGACATGAGCGTGAAGTACAAGGAAACCGCCCGCGGTGGCCTGGCGGTGAACGTCATCGAGTGCTGATCAGCGTTTTCGTTTCCGCACCACGAATCGCTCGACTCCGTGGCGAGTGATTTTCCAGACGTCGGGTAATCGGTCGGCCGAAAGCGTGATGATGTCCGCGAGGTTCGACTCGCTCGAGTACCGAACACTTCCGGTGGAGTGTGGCAGCTATAACCGAGCGAAATCAGAAAACGCCGCACTGTTCGGGTGACGGCGTTCTCGTCGAGGTAGAACTCAGGCGGCGCGGCCCAGGAGCACGCGTGCGGCGGCCCGGACGGACTCGATGCTGATTCCGTGTTCTTCGGCGACGACGGCAGGTTCCTCACCTGCTTTCAGCATTGCCGCGACGTTCGAAACTCTTGCCCCGGATCCCTTGAAAACCGGTTGTCCTGAGGAATGGTAAGGGTCGATGACGACGTTCGAGGGTTCGAACGTCTTGAGTATCAGGTGGTCTGGATAGCCATCCGAACCGAAACCTACATAAGTCAGGTAGTCCTGCACGATTTCACGGATAACCGTCTGGCCTGAGCTGCCGTCTATCAGGCCGGCTCCAGCCTCGGTCTTGGAGAAGTCCCAGAGCACTGAGATCCCGTCGGTGGCCAGTTCTTGTGATACGAGGACGTATTCGTGCCCGAAGTAGCTCTGCAGCTTTTCGAGGGCTGGACGGATTTTCTGTGGTTTGACGCCGGCTTGGCGAAGTCCCTGCAGAACCCATGCTTCGGCAAGGGCGATGAACGGAACGCTGGCCTGCCGGATGCTTTCTGGTACGGAGACGTGGAGGAGGGGGCCGCCGTGCGGATAGCCGCGTGCCCAGCGGTGGAACGTCTGTTGAGGGATCCCCAGGTGTCGAGCGGCGTCCGCCATGCTCATCACCGGCCGGTCGAACCTCACGTCGTGGTCCACGCGTCCTCCTCTCGAATAGGACCATACTGCTCGATCGCGCAGAGTGATCACGTGACACGCGCGGCGATGGCAGTGAGGCTATTCAGCCGTCGGCCGCCTCATGATTCCCATCATGACCAGCAGCGTTCGGGCAGGCAGGGGCGGCCTAACCAGGATAAGCCTCAGTCACGTGGTGATCCTGGACAAGGCGATCAAGACGATGCGCGAGACGGGCGCGGACATGAGCGTGAAGTACAAGGAAACCGCCCGCGGCGGCCTGGCGGTGAACGTCATCGAGTGCTGACGGGGTCGCGCTCTTCCCGCTCGACGGCCAGCCGGAGGCCGACCTCGACCAGCGTCCAGCCGACCTGCTGGCGCCGCGTGCCGGTGTGGCGCCTCGGTTCCGCCCGGCCCGGCGGGCGGTCGCGCACGCCGTGGCGCAGCTCGTTTTCGCGCTCGTGAACCAGATCTTCGGCCATCAAGAAGTGCACCGGATCGCCCCCTGCGTCGATGTTCGGTGTCGGTCGTCCCATCGTCGCCGACCGTGCCCGTCCGGTTCCACCGGTTTTCCGTGCCGCGAACACGGTTTCCGCGCCGCGAACACCAGTGTCACCGAGAGCGACCGCGTCCGGCGACTCCGAAGGTGCGCCCCGGCGGGGGTGATCCACCCGGCACCCCCGGGGCGCGGCCTAAACTCGCGGGATGGAGTCGACCTCGGTGGTGAATGCCGGAGAAGCGCTGTTCCGGCCGGTCCGCGCGGGCAACGCCTTCGAGGAGACCGTCGAGCGGCTGTTGCAGGCGATCCGGCTCGGCGTGGTCGGGGCGGGGGAGCGGCTCCCGTCGGAGCGTGAGCTCGCCGAGCGGCTCGGCGTCAGCCGCGTCACGCTGCGCGAAGCCATCCGCGCCCTCGCCGACGCTGGTTACGTCGAGTCGCGGCGGGGCCGCTACGGCGGCACTTTCGTGAACGAAAGCCTGCCCGGGCCGCCCGAGCGGTCTCCCGGCGGCAAGGTCGACGCCGTCGCGCTGGAGGACGCACTGTGCCTGCGCTACGTCCTCGAGACCGGCGCCGCGGAGATGGCCGCCGCGCGGTCGCTGAGCCCCGCCGACCGGCAGCACCTCACCGGCACGCTCGCCGAGGCCGCGGGCGCGGACCTCGACGACTACCGCCGCAAGGACTCCCGCCTGCACCTGGCGATCGCGGAGGTGACGGCGTCCGGCTCCCTGACCACGGCGATGGCCGACGCCCGCACCCGCGTCAACCAGCTGCTCGACCGGATCCCGCTGCTGCCGCCGAACCTCGAGCATTCGAACGCCCAGCACGAAGCGATCGTGGACGCGATCCTCGCGGGCGACGCGGTGGCCGCGCGCCAGGTGATGGCCGAGCACATCGAGGGCACGGCTTCGCTGCTGCGCGCGTTCCTGGCCTGACGCCCGCGCGGGTGCCCTGACAGGATTCGAACAACCTCGCCAATCACTCTCCACAACCTTCTCGCCCGACCGGCCGTCACCCATTCGTGACCTTGTCGACGGACGAAACAGACGAGACCCCCGGCCGTCCCGACACCCCGCGCCGGCGGCGGTGGCGGCGCTTCAGGCGGATCACGTCCTGGACGGTGGGCACGCTCGTCGGCGTCCCGCTGATCGCCTTCTGGGTCGCCTACCTGGTGCTCGACGTCCGCAGCCCCCAGGAGGTGCTGGCCGGGCTCGACAAGACCGTCGTCCTGCGGTTTTCGGACGGGACCGAGCTGCTCAAGGTGATCCCGGCGGACGGCGACCGGACGTTCGTGCCCTACACGCAGGTGCCCGTGAAGCTGCGCGACGCGATCATCGCCACCGAGGACCCCACCTTCTGGGACAACCAGGGCTTCGACCCGACCGGCCTCGGCCGCGCGTTCCTGACCGGCGTCGGCGGCGGGTCCGGGATCACCCAGCAGTACATCAAGAAGTCCACCGGCGAGGAGGACGCCACGCTCGGGCGCAAGTTCGCCGAGCTCGTGCTGGCCACGAAGATCACCCAGGAACAGGCCAAGGAACAGATCTTCGAGAGCTACGTCAACATCATCTCCTTCGGCCGCGGCACCTTCGGGCCCGCCGCGGCGATGAACGCCTACTTCGGCAAGAAGCTCGACGACTCGATGACCTGGAGCGAGGCCGCCTTCCTCGCCGGGATGATCCAGTCGCCGTCGGTGCACGACCCGGCCGCCTCCGGCGAGATCCACGCGGCACGGCGCTGGCAGTACGTGCGCGACAAGCTCGTCGACCGCGGGTACGTGAAGAGCGACGAAAAGCTGGCCTACCCCGGCGCCGAGGTCCAGCCGCCGTCGGAGACCCGCGCCGGCCGCGTCAGCTACGACGAGTTCCACGTCAAGCAGCAGGTCCTGGCCGAGCTCGACCGGGACGGCTTCCCGCTCGGCCGTCTCCAGCAGGGGAACCTGACGGTCGAGACGACGCTGGAACGCAGCCGGCAGGACGCCGCGAAGAAGGCGTTGCAGGACAGGCTGAAGAGCGAGCCCGCGGCGTTCCGCGGCGCCATCGTCGCGGTCGAACCGAAGACCGGCGCGATCCGCGCCTACCAGGGCGGTGACCAGGGCGTCCGCGACTACGCGAGCACTCCGCACGCGGCCGGCTCGGCGTTCTACCCGTTCACCCTCGCCGCGGCGCTGCGCCGCGGCTACGGCCCGGACGTGCCGATTTCGGCGCCCGAGGAGCAGGAGTTCCTCGGGGAGAAGTTCAAGTACCCGGCCGTCTGCAGCCTCAAGTGCACGCCGCGCACGGCGATGCGGGCGCACGCCGACGGCCCGTTCATCGCCCTGGCGAAGAAGTTCGGCCCGGACGCGCTGAGCGAGGCCGCGCGCCAGGCCGGCATCCCCGACGCCGTCGACGGCGTCCCGACGATGCGCGAGAAGGACGGCTTCCTCATCGGACCGGGCATCGCGATCGGCCGGTATCCGCTGCGGCCGCTGGACATGGCCGGCGCCTACTCGACCTTCGCCGCCGACGGCGTCCGCGCGACCCCGCACCTGGTGGCGAAGGTGCGGGACGAGAGCGGCGCGGTCATCTGGGAGCACACCGACACCGCGCGCCCGGCGTTCGACGAAGACGGCGACCAAAGCCACCGCATCGCCCAGAAGGTCACCGGCACGCTGACCGACAGCAGCGGAGCCGTGCTGCGCACCGGCGAGGCCGAGCACGGCGACAGCCCGGACAACCAGGACGCCTGGGCCGTCGGCTACACCTCGCAACTGGCGACCGCGGTGTGGATCGGCTCCGACGACGAACGCCGGTTGAAGGACGCGAGCGGTGCGAAGCTCAGCGGCGACGTCGTCCCGGCAGCCATCTGGCGCGACTTCATGGCGGCGGCGCACCAGGGCGGGCCGGCGATGGCCCCGGGCCCGCCGCCGGTGGCGCGGCCGTCGCGGTGACCGTCAGCGGACCAGGGCGAGCACGAACCCGTCGTGTCCCTTGGCGCCCACGGTCTGCACCGCGGTCGCGTCCAGCCGCGGCTCGGCGGCGAGCACGTCGAACATCTCGCGCGCGCCCCGGACGTTCGGGTCGGTGCTCGCCGGGTCGGCCACCCCGCCCTGCCGGACGACGTTGTCGACGACGATCGTCGTGCCCGGCCGTGAAAGCTCCAGCGACGCGCGCACGTAGTTCGCGAGGTTGGCCTTGTCGGCGTCGATGAACACGAAGTCGAACGGCCCGGCCAGCGACGGCAGCGTGTCCAGCGCCGCGCCGACCCGGATGTCGACGACGTCGTCGCCGAAGCCCGCCCGCGCCAGATTGGCCTTCGCGACCTCGGCGTGCTTGGGGTCGTATTCGCAGGTCACCAGCTTGCCGCCGGCCGGGAGCGCGCGGGCCAGCCAGATCGTGCTGTACCCGCCGAGCGTGCCGATCTCCAGGATGGTCCGCGCCCCGGCGAGGCGGGCCAGCAGGTTCAGCAGCTTGCCCTGGTTGGGCGCGACGGCGATCGGCGGCAGCCCCGCGGCGGTCGAATCGGCCAGCGCGTCGTCGAGTACCGGATCGGGGGCGAGCAACGCGCCGTTGAGGTAGTCGTCAACTTCGGCCCAGTTGTTGTCGGTCATGGCACCTCCACCCGTCAATCTAGCGGGCGCCGGGCGAGATGGGATCATGCTCACCGGCGCCCGCCCCGGGCGGGAAGCGAAGGTGGAGATGGACGACTACCGCGTCGTCGCGGACGCCCTCGCCGCCGACATCGAGGCCGGCCGCCTCCGGCCAGGCGACCGGCTCCCGCCGCAGCGCCGCTTCGCGCGGCAGCGCGGCATCGCGAACTCCACCGCCGCCCGCGTCTACGGCGAACTGGTCCGGCGCGGCCTGGCCGTCGGCGAAGTCGGCCGGGGCACGTTCGTCCGGGCGGCGAAGCCACCGCCCGAACCGGCGCTCGCCGAGCCCGGCGACGCCCGGGTCGACCTGGAGCTCAACTTCGCCGTCCTGCCGGAGGAGTCCGCGCGGCTCGCGCGGGCGCTGGAACCGTTGCTGCGCCACGACGTCCTCACCGCGGCCCTGCACCCGATCGGCGCCGCGGGCACGCGCGCGGCGCGGGAAGCGGCGGCCGCGTTGCTCACCCGCGGCGACTGGCGCCCCGACCCGGCGACGGTGCTGTTCACCGGCAACGGCAGGCAGGCCATCGCGGCCGCGATCGCCACGTTCGTGCCGGTGGGGGAGCGGCTCGCGGTGGAGTCGCTGACGTACCCGGTGGTGAAGGCCCTGGCCTCGCGGCTCGGGGTGGAGCTGGTGCCGATCGAGACCGACGAAGCCGGCCTCGTCCCGGCGGCCCTCGCCGCGGCGGGGCCGGTGCGGGCGCTGTACGTCCAGCCGACCCTGCACAACCCGCTCGGCACGACGATGCCGGCTTCCCGCCGCGAAGAGCTCGCCCGCGTCGTCGCGAAGCTGGACCTGCCGGTGATCGAGGACGGCATCTACACGTTCCTGCGCGACGACGTCCGGCCGTTCGCCGCGTTCGCGCCGGAGCGGACGGTGTTCGTCGACAGCCTGTCCAAGCGGGTCGCCCCGGGGCTGACGGCGGGGTTCCTGGTGCCGCCACCGGCCTGGGCGGCGAGGCTGGCGTCGTCGGTCCGCTCGGGTGGCTGGGCGGCGCCGCGCTTCGCCGTCGAAGCGGCGACGCAGTGGATCGTGACGGGCACCCTCGCCGAAGTCGAAGCCGCGAAACGCCGTGACGCCGCTTCGCGTGCTTCAGTGGTCAACGCGAAGCTGAGCGGATTCCCGGTGCGCGGTGACGCGGCGTCGTACCACCGCTGGTGGGAGCTGCCGGAGCGGTGGCGGGCGGAGACGTTCGTGGCGGCGGCGGCGCGCCGGGGGATCGCGCTCTCCCCGGCGGCGGCGTTCGCGGTGCTGCCGGGCCACGCGCCGAACGCGGTGCGGCTCGCGGTGTCGGCGCCGCCGGTGGAGACGCTGGCGGCGGCCCTGGACGTGCTGGTGGCGCTGGCGAACGGCAGCCCGGAAGACCTCCTGGTCGACTAGGGCGCGGGCGCGTACTTGCCCACGAAGCTGCCGCACGTGACAACGCGTCCCGTGAGCCGGGCTTGGATCGCTTTCTCCAGCCCCCCATAGGTGAACACCGGCGTGTCGGCCGGGACTTCGGCGGGCACCGGGCCGCCGGTCGCCAGCAGTCCGGTCGTCATCGTCTGGAACAGCACCAGGTAATCGCCTTCGCCGTTCAGCTCGTCGGCCGTCGCGAGCATCCGGGCGGGCGCGTCGCCGACGATCTCCAGCGGCAGCGGCCACTCCAGCGGGAACGGGTTGCGCAGGCCGAACGCCGGATACGCGAAGGGGTTGTCCGGCAGCACCGCCGTCCGCCCGGCCGGGAAGCGGTCGAGGCAGCCGCGGATCTGCTGGATGTACCGGAACGTCGACGGGTTCGTCCGGATGCCGCTCATCGCCGGGGTGACGTCGCCGAGGTCCTCCGTCAGCCGGTCGTGCCCGAGATCGAGGTAGGCCGCCTGGTCGTGCCGCGCGACGACGACCCAGCCGCACACCGCCACCGCCGTCAGCCCCGCCGTCGCGGTCACCCAGCGGCGCGCCAGCCGCGGCCGGGGCGGGACCACGTGGCTGAGCAGCAGCAACGCCGTCAGCGCGAGGGTGCCGGTGAGCAGCGTCGGCGTGTCGTTGCCCCACGACAGGCTGGTCATGAACCCGGTCGCGAGCACCAGCAGGCCCGCCCACGGCACTTTCCGCCGCACGGCCGCGTTGACCGGCAGGCTGACCGCGACGATCCACCACAGCACGTCCGCCCAGCGCGTGGAGCCGGTGAACCGGCCGTCGACCACGGTCCAGACCACCGCCGCCGCGCCGGCGAGCACCAGCACCCAGGACGCTGCCCGCCCGGCCGCGCCGAGCCGGTCGCCGGGCAGCCGGACCGCCAGGAGGACCACCGCGATCGCGGCGAAGAAACCCAGCTCCCGGACCGGTGCCCTGGTCAGCACCTCGGGGTCCGCCAGCCACAGCCCGAGCAGCCGTTCGCCGTACGCGGGCAAGCCGCCGGTCAGCTGGTCGACCATCTCGGCGAACCCGCCGCCGAAGCCCACCCACGCCACGTAGGCCAGCCCGGGCGCGCCGAGCGCGAGGAGGTCGAGGACCAGCCGCCGCCACCAGCGCGCGGTCCGCAGCGCGCCGGCCCGCGTCGCCGGGTGCAGCAGCAGCCACAGCACGCCGATCACGGCGGCGAGGGCGAAGCTTTGCTTGACGAACACCGCGCAGCCGAGCAGCACCAGCCCACCGCGGCGGGCGAGGGCGCGGTTCTTGCCGAGGCCGGTGTCCAGCGCCCAGGCGCCGCACGCGGTGAGCGCGATGCCGTCGATGGTGTGCCAGGCCATCAGCGGGAAGGCGTTGAGGTTGATCAGCGACGCCGCCGCGACCATCGCGGTCATGCCCGGGCCCCAGTCCAGCACCGGGCGGCGCGTCACCAGCGTGGCGAACGCGATGGTCGCCACGCTGATCTCGATCATGGCCAGGAAGCTCGACCCGAAGAACAGCGGCATCGGCAACGCGTAGTCGGCGACGTGCAGCACCGCGGACCCGAGCGGGCGGGCGGAGATGATGTCGGCGTGCGGGACTTCCCCGTGCAGCACCCGCCACGCCTGGGCGAGGATGAAGCCCTGGTCGGACGGGTGGAAGCCGAAGCGGCCGACGCGGAATTCGGTGGCCAGCGCGAGCACCACCACCCAGCCGGCGTGCACGCTCCAGCGCAGCCGTGGCCGGGCGGGCGTCGCGCGTTCGGGTTCCGGCGAGGCGTCGGTGCGCGCCGGACTCGCCACGTCCACGCCTGCCCGCCTTCCGCTCCCGATCACGCCAGGGAGCGATGGTAGCGGCCGGGCGCGGTGGCCGTCGGGCTACCCGGCACACGGGGGTTTCGCTGGTGCCGCCTCGATGAACGCCGGCCGGCCGCGGGGAGACGCCGGAGCGGGCGCGCGGCCCGCTCCGGCCCGTGTCACCCGGTCGTCGCCCGGGCGGTGCCGATCGCGGCCGTCTGGTCGGCCACGGCGAATCGTTCCCCAGTGCTGGTTTCCGGCATTCCGAACTCCCCAGTTCACCGGCCCGCTCCGGTGAACGGGCCTCGCGCGAGGGTAGAAGTACTCGTCGCCGTGGTGCCAGGGTTTCGGCGGAACTCGCGGGGATCACACACGACGACGCCAGATCGGGCGGGGCGACGACGCCGCGTCCGGTGCCGGTGCGGCGCGCCGGATCACGAGCAGGTCGTCATGGCCGGTCCCTTCGCGCTGGCTCCCGGGCCCGGCGCCGGCCTGCTCGGGAGCAGGAATGGTGGTGGTCAGTCTTCGGTCGTCTCGTCGGTCGTCGCCACGACGGCGTCGCGCAGGGCGGCCCGCAGCCGTCCGACGTCGAGCGGGCCGAGTACCGCCGCCTCGCCCGGCGGCGCCACCAGCACCACCTTGTCCTCGCTGACGAACACCGTCACGTCTCTGCGTCTGCCGGCCAGATCCCGGCAGCCGATCGACCACTCGCCCCGACTCATGGCCGCAGCCCTCCGATTGCTCTTGGTGGTCGTGCTCCGTGCGAGGGTGGGAGGGGACTCCGGGACCGCTATGACGCCAGTTCACCCGATCTGCGTACTCGCGGCTTTCCCCTTGCGGTCCGCGGCTTCCGGCGTACCAGGTGTGGGGATGTGGCGCCGGGGGTTCGGGAGTAGCGTCCGCGGCACGGGTCGCCGTCGTTGTGGGAGGTCGGGATGTCGGAGCCGCGGAAGATCGTCATCGTCGGAGCGGGTCTCGGCGGGGCGTCCGCCGCGGCCGCGTTGCGCGAACGCGGCTACACCGGCGAAGTCCTGCTGATGGGCTCGGATCCGCACCGCCCCTACGAGCTGCCACCGCTGTCGAAGGGGGTGCTGCTGGGCAACGCCGACGAGCCCGACTGGGTGCACGAAGAGAAGTACTACGACGGGCACGACATCCGGTTCAGCCCCGGTGTCACCGTGACCCGGATCGAGCTGGGCGCGCGGCTGGTGCTGGACGACGCGGGCGGCGAGCACCGCTACGACCGGCTCGTGCTCGCGACCGGCTCCCGGCCGCGGTCCCTGCCGGTGCCCGGCGGCGACCTGCCCGGGCTGTACACGCTGCGCACCCTCGACGACTCGCTCAAGCTGCGCTCGGCGTTCGCCGAGGCGGAGCGCGTGGTGATCGTCGGCGCCGGCTGGATCGGCTCCGAAGCCGCCGCGGCGGCCCGGACGCACAACGCCGACGTGACGGTCGTGGACCCGGTCGCGGTGCCGCTGGCCAACGTCGTCGGCGAGACCGTCGGCGGGGTTTTCCGCGACCTGCACACCGAAAAGGGCGTGCACTGGCGGCTGGGCGAGCAGGTCGCGGAGATCACGGGCGGCCCGGACGGCGTCCGCGGCGTCCGCCTCGGTGGCGGCGAAGAGCTGACGGCGGACGTGGTCCTGATCGCGGTCGGCGCGGCGCCGCGGGTGGAACTGGCCCACGCGGCCGGCCTCGAGCTGTCCGACGACGGCGGGGTGAGCGTGGACGCGGGCCTGCGCACGGCGGCCCCGGACGTCTACGCGGTCGGCGACATCGCGGCTCACTTCCACCCGCGCTACGGCCGCCGCGTCCGCGTCGAGCACTGGGCCAACGCGAAGGACCAGGGCACGCACGTCGCGCAGAACCTGCTGGGGGAGAACGAACCGTTCCTCGCCTCGCCGTACTTCTTCACCGACCAGTACGAACTGGGCTGCGAGTACCGCGGGCTGGCCGACCCGGCGTCCGACGAACTGGTGGTGCGCGGCGACCTGGCGGCCCGGGAGTTCACGGCGTTCTGGCTGCGCGAGGGCAGCGTGGCGGCGGCGATGAACGTGAACATGTGGGACGACGGGGACGCGCTGGGCGCGCTGGTCGACAGCCGGGCGAAGGTGACGGCGGAGCAGCTCAAGACCGCGGATCTGGCGTCGCTGACCTGACGTCCGTGCGAGCATCGCGTATGGACGCAGTGCCCTTCGACGAAGACGCCTACTACCCGACGGATGCGAAGATCCGTGCCTGGGCGTACAGCGGCGCCGAGGAGCCGGTGCAGGACTGGGACATCCTGATCGCCGAACCCGAGCGCCTGCCTCTGCTGTTGGAGGTGATCGCCGATCCGGCTTGTCCTCCCCGTTCCCGGGAGACCTTGCTCAGCAGCCTGTACTGCATGGTCGGCCACGCGCAGTCGAAGCAGCAGTTCCTCGATGCCGCTCAGGTCGCCGAGCGGTCGGCTGACGCCTGGCTGATGACCTGGGCAAGGCGGGTCCGCGAGATCGTCGACCACCCGGAGGTGTTCGACCGATCGGACTGGTGTGGTTCCCCGGTTATGCCACCCGGCCGACGGGCTGATCCGTCGTCGGCTCGACGTTCCGGGTCAGCGCCAGGAAAGCCGCCAACGCCAAGACCGCGAAGCCCGCCATGGTCACCGCCATCGGGAGTGCCGTGCCCGGCCCGCCGAGGCCCACCAGCGGCGTCGCCACCGCGCCCACGACGAACTGCAGCACCCCCAGCAGCGCCGACGCCGCCCCGGCGGAACGAGCGTGCTCGGCCAGCGCCAGGGAACTCGCGTTCGGCATCACCAGGCCGATGCTCGACACCAGCAGGAACAACGCCACCAGCAGCACCGGCAGCGGAGCCCGGAAAAGGACCGCGAGCAGCACCGAAACCCCGCCGAGCACGCCGAGGAGCAGCCCGGAAAGAAGCAGTGCCCGTTCCCGGATCCGCCCCACGAGCCTGCCGTTGAGCTGCCCGGTCAGCACGATGCCGACGCCGTTCGCGCCGAACACCACGCTGTACGCCTGCGGGCTGAGCCCGTAGACGCCCTGCAGCGCGAACGACGAACCCGAGATGTAGGCGAACATCGACGCGAACAGCAGCCCGGACGCCAGCGCGTAACCCGCGAAACCGCGGTCGCGCGCCAGCCGCGCGTACGTGCGCATCACCTGGCCGAGCCGGGCGGGGGAGCGCTGTGAAGACGGCTCCGGCAACGCGAACAGCACCACGGCCAGCAGCAGCGCGCCGAACGCGGTGAGCACGACGAACACCCCGCGCCAGGACGTCCAGTTCAGCAGCTGCCCGCCGATGAGCGGGGCCAGGATCGGGGCCAGCCCGCTGACCAGCATCAGCGTCGAGAAGAACTTCGTCATCGCGGTGCCGGAGTACAGGTCCCGCACCGTGGCGCGGGCGATCACGATGCCGGCGGCCGCGCCGAGCGACTGCACGAGACGGGCGGCGACCAGCAGCCAGGCGTCCGGGCTGACCGCGCACAGCACCGAGCCCACGACGTACAGCACGAGGCCCACCAGCAACGGACGGCGGCGGCCCAAGGCGTCCGACAGGGGGCCGAGCACGAGCTGGCCGAGTGCCAGGCCCGCGATGAACGCGCTGAGCGTCAGCTGGACCGTGGTGTCCGCCGCGTGGAGGTCGTTCGCCATCCGCGGCAGCGCGGGCAGGTACATGTCGATCGACAGGGGCCCGAACGCCGAGAGGCCGCCCAGGACGAGGACGAACTTCAGCTGCGCCCGCCTGCCGGGCGCGGTACGTTCCGCCGTGGTGGTCATGAGCCTCCTCGAGTCCCTGACTCGGACCAGCGGCGCCGGGGCCGGCGCTATTCCGGCTGTGATCGGTGACACCTCGTGGTCAGGCGAGCGGCGAACCGAGACTGATCCGATCAATTTCGCCCCGATTGGGTCAGGACTCTAGATTCAGGGTGGCGACTGCGCTATACATCGGATGTCTGGTCAGTGTGGGTGAAGGGAATGTCCGTGCAGCTTGTGCGCCTCGGAGAGCCGGGAAGTGAGCGTCCGTTCGTGCGTGCCGACGACGGCACGACCTACGAGCTGGGCGGGCTCACCGCCGACATCGACGGCGGCTTCCTCGCCGCGGACGGTGTCGCGCGCGCGGCCGCCGCGCTCGCCGCCGGCGAGCTGCCCCGCGCCGACGTCGACGGCCTTCGCGTCGGCGCGCCCATCGCCCAGCCCGGCAAGGTCGTCTGCATCGGCATGAACTACCGCCGCCACGCCGAGGAGACCGGCGCGACGCCCCCGGCCGAGCCCGTCGTCTTCATGAAGGCGCCGGACGTCGTGATCGGCCCCGGCGACGACGTCCTCATCCCGCGCCGGTCGGTCAGCACCGACTGGGAGGTCGAGCTGGGCGTCGTCATCGGCAAGACCGCCCGCTACCTCGGCAGCGTCCAGGAAGCCCTCGGGCACGTGGCCGGCTACGTCGTCTCGAACGACGTCTCCGAGCGTGAGCTCCAGTTCCGCACCGCCCAGTGGGACAAGGGCAAGTCCTGCGAGAACTTCAACCCGCTCGGCCCGGCGCTGGTCCCGGCGGGCGAGGTGCCCGATCCGCAGAACCTCGGCCTGCGGCTGTGGGTCAACGGCGAGAAGAAGCAGGATTCGTCCACCAAGGACATGATCTTCTCCGTGGCCGAGATCGTCCACCACCTGAGCCAGGTGATGGTGCTGCGTCCCGGCGACCTGATCAACACCGGCACCCCCGAAGGCGTCGCCCTCGGGCAGCCGGACCCGAAGCCCTACCTGCGCGACGGCGACGTGATCGAGCTGGAGATCGACGGCCTCGGCCGGCAGCGCCAGACGGCGAGGCAGGCCTGACATGGCGAAGATCATCGGCATGGAGGTGCTGGACGTCCGGTTCCCCACCTCCCGGGAGCTCGACGGCTCGGACGCGATGAACCCCGACCCGGACTACTCCGCCGCCTACGTCGTGCTGCACGTCGACGAAGGCCCGGACGGCTACGGGCTCGCGTTCACCATCGGCCGCGGCAACGACGTCCAGGCCGCCGCGATCCGCGCGCTCGCGCCGCACGTCGTCGGCCGGGACGTCCCGGAGGACGCGGCCGCGCTCGGCGACCTGTCGCGCACGCTCGTCGGCGACTCGCAGTTCCGCTGGCTGGGCCCGGAAAAAGGGGTCGCGCACATGGCCGTCGGGGCGGTGGTCAACGCCGCGTGGGACCTCGCCGCGCGCCGCGCGGGCCTGCCGGTCTGGAAGTTCGCGGCGCGGATGAGCCCCGAGGAGCTGGTGAGTCTCGTCGACTTCCGCTACCTCTCCGACGCGCTCACCGAAGCCGAGGCCCTCGACATCCTGCGCGCCGCCGAGCCCGGCCGCGCCGAGCGCACCGCGCGGCTCGAAGCGAACGGCTATCGCGCCTACAGCACGTCTCCCGGCTGGCTCGGGTACGCGGACACGAAGCTCGTGCGGCTGGCCGAACAGGCCGTCGCGGACGGCTTCGAGATGATCAAGCTGAAGGTCGGCGGCAACCTCGAGGACGACGTCCGGCGGATGAAGCTGGCCCGCGAGACGGTCGGCCCCGGCATTGCCGTCGCCGTCGACGCCAACCAGCGCTGGGACGTCGCCGCCGCGGTCACCTGGATGACCGCGCTGGCGCCGTTCGACCCGTACTGGATCGAGGAACCGACCTCGCCGGACGACGTCCTCGGCCACGCGGCGATCGCGAAGGCGCTCGCCCCGATCCGCGTCGCCACCGGCGAGCACGTGCAGAACCGTGTGGTCTTCAAACAGCTGCTGCAGGCGAACGCGATCTCGGTGCTCCAGCTGGACGCCGCCCGCGTCGGCGGGTTCAACGAGAACCTGGCGATCCTGCTGCTGGCCGCCAAGTTCGGCGTCCCGGTGTGCCCGCACGCCGGCGGGGTCGGGCTCTGCGAGCTCGTCCGGCACCTGTCGATGTTCGACTTCGTCGCGGTGTCCGGCACCGACGCGGACCGCTCGATCGAGTGGGTCGACCACCTGCACGAGCACTTCACCGACCCGGCCGTCGTCGACCGCGGCCGGTACCTCGCCCCGACCGCACCCGGGTTCTCCGCGCGCATGCACGACGCGACGCTGCGCCGGTTCCGCTTCCCGGACGGTCCAGAGTGGACGGAGACCGCGCGTGAGTGAATTCGAGGGCCTGGTGGCCGCCGTCACCGGAGGCGCCTCGGGGATCGGCAAGGCGGTCGCGACCTTGCTGGCCGGACGCGGTGCCCAGGTGGCGGTCCTCGATCTGAACCCGGGCGATGACGGGTTCCGCTGCGACGTCTCCTCCGACGACGAAGTCCGCGAAGCGATCGACGCCGTCGTGGAACGCTTCGGGCGCCTCGACATCCTCGTCAACAACGCGGGCATCGGCGCGCAGGGCGACGTCACCGCCAACGGCGACGACGAATGGCACCGCGTGTTCGACGTCAACGTCGTCGGCATGGTCCGGCTCGCCCGGGCCGCCTTGCCCCACCTGAAGAACTCGCCGACCGCGGCGATCGTCAACACCTGCTCCATCGCGGCCTGGGCCGGCCTGCCCAACCGCGCGCTCTACTCGGCCAGCAAGGGCGCGGTGCTCTCGCTGACCCTGGCCATGGCGACCGACCACCTGCCCGACCGGATCCGCGTCAACTGCGTGTGCCCGGGAACGGCGGACACCCCGTGGGTGGGCCGGCTGCTCGACGCCGCCGACGACCCGGCGGCCGAACGCGCGGCGCTCGCCGCGCGCCAGCCGATGGGCCGTCTGGTCACCGCCGACGAGGTCGCGAACGCGATCGTGTACCTCGCCAGTCCCCTGTCCGGTTCGACCACCGGGACCGCGCTCGCGGTCGACGGCGGCATGTACGGCCTGCGTCCTCGCGGCCCGGTTTCCCACGACTAGAAGACTTGATTTTCCGCTGTCATCAAGGAGGATGCGGTGCACAACAGGGTGATCCAGGTGGCCGTCACGGCCACCGTCTGCGGCCTGGTACTGGCCGCTTGCGGGTCCACTAAGGACAACGCCGCGGCGCCGACGGGCGGCGGCAACGCCGGCGGCAAGGTCGGGGCGACGCTGCCGCTGCTGACCTCGCCGTTCTGGCAGGCCTACAACAACTACGTGCCCAAGATGGCCAAGGAAGAGGGCGTCGACGTCCTCCCGACGGTCAACGCCGACAGCGACCCGGCGAAGCTGATCACCGACATCGGCACCTTCCTCAACCAGGGCGTCAAGGGCCTGGTCGTGACGCCGCTGGACTCGGCGGCGATCGTCGCCGGGCTCAAGCAGGCGGAGAACAAGGGCGTGCCAGTCGTCGCGGTCGACGTCGCCCCCGAGAGCGGCAAGGTCGCGATGGTGGTGCGGGCCGACAACAAGGCCTACGGCACCAAGGCCTGCGACGCGATCGGCGAGAAGGTCAAGTCCGGCAAGGTCGTGCAGATCATGGGCGACCTCGCGTCGGTCAACGGCCGCGACCGCTCGGAAGCCTTCCGCGACTGCATGAAGTCGAAGTACCCCGGCATCCAGGTCCTGGAGATCCCGGCCGAGTGGAAGGCCGACAAGGCGTCTTCGGGTCTCGACAGCATGCTGACCGCGAACCCGGACATCAAGGGCGTCTACATGCAGGCCGGCGGCGTCTACCTCGCGCCGACCCTGCAGGCGCTCAAGCGCAAGAACCTGTTCTTCCCGGTCGGCGACCCGAAGCACATCGTGCTCGTGTCCAACGACGGAATCCCGCAGGAACTGGCCGCGATCCGCGCGGGCGAACTGGACGCCACGGTGTCCCAGCCGGCCGACGCGTACGCGAAGTACGGCCTGTACTGGCTGAAGAAGGCCATGGCGGGCGAGACGTTCAAGCCGGGCCCGACCGACCACGACAGCACCATCGTCGAGATCAGCCCCGGGATCCTCGAGGACCAGCTGCCCGCGCCCGTCATCACCAAGGACAACGTGGACGACAAGGCCCTGTGGGGGAACAACCTGTGACCGCGCTGCCCGCCGGCGAACCCGCCGTCCCGGTGGTCAGCGCCGTAGGTGTCGGGAAGCGTTACGGCCCCACCGTGGCGCTTCACGACGTCAGCCTCACCGTGCGCCCCGGCGAGTCGCACGCGCTCGTCGGGCGCAACGGGGCCGGCAAGTCGACGCTCGTCTCCATCCTCACCGGCCTGTCCACCACGGACACCGGGCACGTCGAGTTCGGCGGCCAGCCGGCCCCGCCCCTGTCCAAACAGGACGAGTGGAAGGCGCGCGTCGCCTGCGTGTACCAGCACGCGATGGTGGTCCCGCAGCTCACCGTCGCCGAGAACCTGTTCCTCAACCGGCAGGCGGGCGGCGGGTTCGCCATCGGCTGGAAGACGCTGCGGCGCAAGGCGCGCGAGCTGCTCGACTCGTGGGACGTGCACGTCGACGTCGACACCCCGGCCGGGGAGCTGTCGGTGGAGGACCGCCAGTTCGTCGAGATCGCCCGCGCGCTGTCCTACGGCGCCCGGTTCATCGTCCTCGACGAGCCGACCGCGCAGCTGGACAAGCAGGCCATCGAGCGGCTCTTCGAGCGGATGCGCCAGATGCAGGCGGGCGGGGTGACGTTCCTGTTCATCTCGCACCACCTGCACGAGGTCTACGAGGTCTGCCAGGCGGTCACGGTGCTGCGCGACGCGAAGCACGTGCTCACCGCGCCGGTCGCCGAGGTGGGCCGCGCGGAACTGGTCGACGCGATGACCGGCGAGCCGGGCGGCCTGTCGGTCCGTGACGCGGCGATGCGGGAGTCCCTGGAAGCGGACACCCCGGAGATCCTCGCGGTCGACGGGCTGTCCGGCGACAGCTTCTCGGACGTCTCGTTCCGGCTCCGCCGCGGTGAGGTCGTCGGGCTGGCGGGCAGCAACGCCAGCGGGAAGCACCAGGTCGCCGAGACGGTCTACGGCCTGCGGACGCCGTCCGCGGGCACGATCCGCGTCGACGGCGCCCCGCTGCGCCCCGGCGACATCCCGGCGGCGCTGCGGGCGGGGATCGGCTGCGTGCCCCGCGACCGGCACCACGAAGGCCTGGTGCTGGCGCACTCCGTCGCGGACAACGCCACACTGTCCATTCTGGACAAGATGGGCCGCGGCGGGATCGCGTCGCCGTCCACGCGGTTCGCGAAGGCGTCGCAGGCGCTGGCGGACTACGGCATCGTGGCCGCGAGCGCCGAGCAGCCGGTGTCCGACCTGTCCGGCGGCAACCAGCAGAAGGTCGTGCTGGCGCGGGCGCTGGCGAGCGAACCGCGGGTCGTGGTGCTGATCAACCCGACTGCGGGCGTGGACGTGAAGTCGAAGGAGGCGCTGCTCGCGGTCGTCGACCGGGTGCGTGCCGAGGGCAAGGCGGTGCTGATCGTCAGCGACGAGCTCGACGATCTGCGCCTGAGCGACCGGGTCCTGGTGCTGCGCGCCGGGGCCGTCGTCGCCGAACACCAGGCCGGGTGGTCCGACGGTGACCTCGTGGCCGACATCGAAGGAGTCGAGCTTTCGTGACCGACGTGATGTCCTCTCCCCAGACGGAGCTGCCCGCGCCACCGCGGCGCCGCAAAGCCGTCTGGCTGCGCGAACTGGCGCTGCTGCCCGCGCTGGTCGTGGTGTTCCTCATCGGCGGCCTGGTCGACGACACCTTCGTCGGCTGGAGCAACATCGTCAGCATCCTGACCGCGTCGGCGGCGCTGTCGCTGGTCGTGCTCGGCGAGTCGCTGGTGCTGATCACCGGGAAGTTCGACCTGTCGCTGGAATCCACGATGGGCCTGGCGCCGGCGCTCGGCGCGATGGTCGTCATCCCGGCGGCGTCGGCGGGCTTCGGCGCCGAGCTGCCGGCGGCGGCCGGGCTCCTGGTGATCCCGCTGTGCGGGGCGCTGGTCGGGTTCGTCAACGGCTTCCTGATCGTGAAGCTGAAGCTGAACGCGTTCATCGTCACCCTGGCCATGCTCACCGTGCTCCGCGGGGTGCAGGTCGGCTCGACCAAGGGCAAGACGCTGTTCAACCTGCCGGACTCGTTCACGAACCTGGCGACGACGACGTTCCTCGGGCTGCCGATGTCGGTCTGGCTGGCGGCGGCGCTGTTCGCGATCGCCGGCTGGGTGCTCCGCTACCACCGCGTCGGCCGCGCGCTGTACGCGATCGGCGGCAACCGCGAAGCCGCGCGGGCGGCCGGCGTGCGCGTCGACCGGATCGCGTGGGCGGTGTTCGTCGTCGCCGGGATCCTCGCCGCGATCGGCGGGCTCGCGTACACGGGCTACGTCGGCGCGCTCGGCGCGAACCAGGGGTCCGGGATGATCCTGCAGGTCTTCGCGGCGGCGGTGATCGGCGGCGTCTCGCTCGACGGCGGCAAGGGCACACTGGTCGGCGCCCTCACCGGCGTCCTGCTGCTGGCGTCGGTGTCGAGCCTGCTCAACTACGCGCACGTCACGGCGGAGTGGCAGGGCGCGATCTACGGCGCCATCATCCTGGTCGCGCTGATCATCGCCCGGTACGCGGGCGGAAAGCCCCAAACCTGACCCTCACCCCGTGAAGATCCGACGTTCGAAGTCCGTGAATGTCGCATTGAGAGACTTGGAGTCCCTCGATGCGACATTCACGGACCACTGCGAGGAGAAGTGCGTGTCAGGACGCTTCCGCGGCGGGTTCCTCGGCGTCCGGGTCGGGCACTGTCGGGTCGTCCGCGGTGCCCAGGGCATTGCGCAGCCACTGCTCCACGCCCGCGACGTGCACGGTCGCCCACGAGCGCGCCAGTTCCGGCTCGCGCGCGGCGATGGCCTCGTAGATCGCCGAGTGCTGTTCGCGCGTCTTCGCGACCGCGCCCTCCTGGGTGAGCCCCCGCCAGATCCGGGCGCGGGCGGTCGGCCCGGAGAGGCTGTCCAGCAGCGAGCACAGCACGGGGTTGCCGGAGCCGTCGGCGATCTTGCGGTGGAACTGCAGGTCGTTGGCGACCAGCGCCTCGACGGTCGGGGAGTCCTCCAGCTCCCCGAGCAGTGCGCCCAGCTTGGCGATGTCGTCGTCGCTCATGTGCATCGCGGCCAGCCCGGTCGCGGCGGGCTCGAGGATCCGGCGCACGGCCAGGAAGTCGAGCACGGTGTCGTCGCGGTGGAAGTCGACCACGAACGTCATCGCGTCGAGCAGCAGGTTGGGCTCGAGGCTGGTGACGTACGTGCCGTCGCCCTGGCGGACGTCGAGGACGCGGATCAGGCAGAGCGCCTTCACCGCCTCGCGCAGGGAGCTGCGGGAGAGCCCGAGCCGCTGGGCCAGCTCGGCCTCCTTGGGCAGCCGGTCGCCCGGCGCCAGCTCGCCGGAGATGATCATGTCCTTGATCTTGTCGATCGCGACATCGGTGACGGGCATCGTGTCCGCCCTTCCCTGCAACAGACCTCGGATGTTTCGGTGTACTCCCCAGCGTGCCATGTCCTGGCGAAGGAGGAGCGATGACCCACCAGCCCGCACCGCGGAGAGTGGCTCTCCACACCCGGCTGAAGCCGGGCAAGGAAGCCGAGTACGAGTCCGTCCACGCGGTGATCCCGCCCGAGCTGGACGCCGCGCTGCGCGAGGCCGGTGTCCACAGCTGGCGGATCTGGCGTAACGGTCTCGACCTGTTTCACGTTCTCGAAGTCGACGACTACGCGGCGATGCGGGCGGCGTTGCGGGACCATCCCGCGAACGTGCCGTGGCAGGCCAGAATGGCCGAGTTGCTGGCCGTCGAGGACGACTACTCCGGCGACGACACCGGCATCGGGCTGGTCTGGGAACTGCCGGTGAAGGAGTGACGGCGTTGGAACTCTCCCTGTCCCGGCTGGGGCTCGGCTGCGCGCAGCTGGGCAACCTCTACCACGCGATCAGCGACGAGACCGCGGCGGCGACCGTGCGGCGTGCCTGGGACGAGGGCGTCCGCTACTTCGACACCGCGCCGCACTACGGCCTCGGGCTGTCGGAGACGCGGCTCGGCGCGGTGCTGCGGGCGTTCCCGCGCGACGAGTACGTGCTGTCCACGAAGGTCGGTCGCGTGCTGGAGCCGAACCCGGACGGCGCCCGCGCCCTGGACGACCAGGGGTTCGCCGTGCCGGCCGCGTACCGGCGCCGCTGGGACTTCAGCCGCGACGGCGTGCTGCGGTCGCTGGAGGACAGCCTGGTCAGGCTGGGGCTCGACCGCGTCGACGTCGTGTACGTCCACGATCCCGACGACCATTTCGACGAGGCCCTGCGTGGCGCCTTCCCGGCGTTGCGCGAGCTGCGGGAGCAGGGCGTGATCGGCGCGTTCGGCGCCGGGATGAACCAGGCGCCGATGCTCGGCGAGTTCGTCCGCCGCACCGACCTGGACGTCGTGCTGGTGGCCGGCCGGTACACGCTGCTCGACCAGCCGGCGCTGGACGAGCTGCTCCCGCTGTGCGCCGATCGCGACGTCGCGGTGGTGGCCGGCGGGGTGTTCAACGGCGGCATCCTGGCGACGGCGGAGCCGGGCCGCGTCTACGACTACGCCGAGGCGCCGCCGGAGCTGGTCGAGCGGGCCGCGCGGATCGCGGCGATCTGCGCGCGGCACGGCGTCGAGCTGCCGGAAGCGGCGCTGGCGCTGCCGATGGCGCACCCCGCGGTGGCGTCGGTGGTCGTCGGCGCGCACGATCCGGAGCAGGTGAGCGTGAACGCGCGGCGGGCGCGCGCGGTGGTGCCGCCGGAGATGTGGACCGAACTGGTCGCCGAGGGGCTGCTGCGCGCCGACGTCGTGCTCGCCGAAGGGGTCTCATGATCGACGCGCACCACCACCTGTGGGACCCGTCGCGGCGCGAGTACCCGTGGATGACGGGGGCGCCCCTCGATCCGATCCGCCGTCCGTACACGGTGGACGACCTGCGCGTGGTCATCAATGCAGCCGGCATGCGCGCGACGGTCCTGGTCCAGACGGTGTCGTCGGCCGAGGAGACTTCGGAGTTCCTGGCGACGGCGGTGGCGGAGCCGCTGATCGCGGGCGTGGTCGGCTGGGTGGACCTGGCGGCCCCGGACATCGCGGACCGGCTGGCTTCGCTGCGGTCCCAGGGACCCCTGGTCGGGATCCGGCACCAGGTCGAGACCGAGCCGGACGAAGACTGGCTGCTGCGCCCGGAGATCATGGCCGGGCTGAGCACGGTGGCGTCGGCGGGCCTGGCGTACGACCTGCTGGTCCGCCCGGCCCAGCTGCCCGCGGCGACGGAGGTGGCGTTGCGGCTGCCGGAGCTGCGGCTGGTCCTGGACCACGCGGCGAAGCCCCCGATCGCGTCGGGGGGTTGGGAGCCGTGGGCGTCCGGGGTGGCCGCGCTGGCGCGGCGCGAGAACGTGGTGTGCAAGGTGTCGGGGCTGGTCACCGAGGCCGATTGGTCCGGCTGGGAGGTGGGCCACCTGCGCCGGTACGTGGATCACGTGCTGGAGTCGTTCGGCCCGGACCGCCTGCTGTTCGGCTCGGACTGGCCGGTGTGCGAACTGGCGGCGTCGTACAACCTGGTCCTGGACGCGGCGGTCGCCCTGACGAGCGGCCTGTCGGACGCGGAGCGCCTGGCGGTCTTCGACCACAACGCCCAAGCGGTCTATCGCCTCGCTTGACCGGCCCGGACGTGGATGCGGGCGGGACGGGGACCTCTTCCAGGGGGCAAAAGAGGTCCCCGTCCCGCCCGCCGCTGGGGGTGGTCTGTCAGAACTCGTCGTCGTGGATCATGCCGCGCAGCCGGGTCAGTGCGCGGTGCTGTGTCACGCGCACGTTCCCCGCGGAGATCCCGAGTGCCTCGGCGGTTTCCTGCGCCGAGAAGCCGACCGCGATGCGCAGCGTCAGGATCTCCTGCTGCACCCGCGGCAGCGAAGCGAGCAGCCGGCCGAGGCGGGCGCCCAAGTCGAGATGGAGCGCGCGGGTCTCCGGCTCGTTGCCGACCAGCGGACGCTCGGGGAGTTCGGGGACAGGCTCGGAGCGGTCACGGGCGACGGCGCGGTAGGCGTCGGCGACCTTGTTGGCCGCGATCGCGTGGACGAGGTAGAGGAACGAGCCGCCGCGGTCCTGGTAGTCGGGCAGGGCCTTCAGCACGGCGAGGCAGACTTCCTGGGCGACGTCGTCGGCTGAGAGGTAGGAGAGGTCGCGGCCGCCCATGCGGGCGCGGCAGTAGCGGACCACCACCGGCTCGACCATCTGGAGCAAGGAGTGGATGGCCGCGGGATTTCCTCCGCCCGCGTCCTTGACGAGGGGGTCGAGGTCCTCCTTGGTGAGGCGTCCGCCTGGCCGGGGCAATGACTCCGGCGTGCGATAATCGCGAAGGGCGGAAGCGGATAGTTCGGTGGTGCTCGGCGGTGCTGTCATGGTCGTCTCCCCGGCCGACCCTCGACCGTCGCTGCCGGGGGTTCAACACTCCGTAACCGTTCCATCGCAGATGTCCCGGGTGAGCCGGGCTGACCTGCGCTCCGTGCGACGCAGCGTAATCGTAAGCACCTCCTATGCCGTCAGTCCAGATTTCAACGACTAATACCCCGTTAGCAGCAGTGGTCGTGATGTTCTCGCGACCAGGCCGCGCACATTGCGATTAATCGGTTTCAGGATGTGCCGAGTTCACCTGTCAGTGGAGGATGACCACGGACCCGGCGGTCGCGGTCACCGCGAGCGACGCGATGGCGGGCAGCGCGGGGTTCAGCGGCCCTGGTTCGGGGGCGCGCAAAGTCCGTTCCCGGTGGACGCCGATGGCTGCGAACAGGGCGGATGTCCCTGCGGCGAACAGGACGGGGACGAGACTGAGGCCCCAGTGCCGCACGGCCGCGGAGTGGAGGAGAAGGGCGGTGCAGGCCGCGGAGCCGAGGGCGGTCCGCCGCCAGGCGAGCCCGGTGCGCTCGGCCTGGGCGCCGGCGGGGGCGGTCACGGCCGGCCCGGGGCGTGAATGGCGGTACTTCTGACGTGGTGATAATCGCGAACCAGCGGTATTCGCGACTCGCCGGGGGCTCGCGCGGGGCGGGGCCGGGTGCCTCGCGCACCGGATTGTGAGGCGCTTCGGGACCGTTCGATCAGCCTGGTGGTGTGTGCGCTCCGTGGGCAAGCGTGGCAGGCGGGCGTCCCCCGTTTGCCGATGCCGCTCACGAAACGACCAGCAGCACGGCGGCGGCCACGATGAGGACCAGCAGCCCGCCGGTCAGCACGACGATCATCAAGCTCCGCGGCAGCGGCTCCCCGGCTCGCATCGCGATCTGGACCCGCCGCCACCGCGGGTACGCCGTCGCGGCGAGGACGGCCGCCAGCGCCACGCACAGTCCGGCGAGCACCGTGCCGGCCGTGGCCGGTGACGGCACCAGCTGGTGCACCGCCACGCCGCCGGCGAGCAGGCCGAGTGCCGTGCGGAGCCACGCGAGGAAGGTGCGTTCGTTGGCCAGGGTGAAGCGGTAGTCCGGTTCGCTGCCGCCCGCGTGGGGCTTGATGTCGTCCGAGGCCACGTCCGCAGACGCTAGCCGGTGTGCGCGGTCACGGCCGGTCCGGTGCGGTGCGCGAACACCCACCAGCGCAGCGCCGCGAACCGAACGACCCCGCCCACCAGGCTGGCGAGCAGCAGCGTGCCGGTCTCCTCCCACGACGTCGGCCGGTCGACGACGGCGTCGAGGATCGCCAGCACGGCCGAGCCGTACCCGGCGTAGAAGGCGAAGGTGAAGAAGTCCTGCAGGTGCCACTTGCCGGCGTTGCTGCTTCGCCCGGCGAAAGTGACGCGGCGATGGAATTCGGTGTTGCCGACCGTGGTGACCGCGATCGCGACCAGGTTCGCCACCTGGGAGCCGAGCTCGTCGCGCAGCAGGAGGAACAGGACGGCCTGGAGGCCGGTCGTCACTACGCCGGCCACGGCGTACCACGCCGCGTGCGTGCCGAGCTCGTGGTGGCGGTCCGGATCGGTGGCGAGTAGCCGGCGTTCCGGCGCGCACCTGGTGGTGGCCATGATCCGAACCTACCTTGCGTTCACAAACTTGTGAATGTGTTGAACCGGTTGAAGAAATGTGATCCCGGTGACACCGCCCGGGTTTCGGCCTCCGGGGCCTCGGGTAGGTCACCGGCGATGACTGATTCCTACGCGCCGGGAGAACCCTGTGAGTGATCGTGACACGGCCGAACCGGAAAGCTTGTCCCCCAGCGAGGCGCTGGACGAGGACGAACTGCGCGTGGATCCCCTGGAAAAGGGCGTCGAGCCACCCGAGCACTGGAGTGCGGCCGACCGCTACGGCACCACGCCCAGAGAAATCCGTGAAGGCGAGCCGATGAAGCAACGCCTCGCCGAGGAAGAGCCCGACGCCGAGCCGGAGCCGGTTCCGGACCGCCCGCTCGCGGTGACGCCCGCGACCGACCTCGACGAGACGGTCGAGGACGCCCCGCCGGACTTCGAGGAGGTGACCCCGGACGTCGACGTGCCGCACCGGCAGGCCGACGCTGATCCACGCGGCCGGGCGGACTACGCCGGCGGTTCGGTGGCCGACGCCATCCGCCAAGCCCGGCAGGGCTGATCCGCTCAGACTGCGCGTCCGTTCGGACGCCCCTAGCGTGGGGTCTTCCAGTGCATCGGACCGCGACGAAGGGAAGGCCGAAAAGTGCTGACCGTGACCGAAGCCGCCGCCGAGGCGATCACCGCGCTGACCAGCCAGGGGGAGAGTGACGCCGGGCTCCGCCTGGCGGTCCAGAACGCCGACGGCGAAAGCGCCCAGCTGGCGCTGTCGGTCGCCCCCGAGCCGGTGGAGGGCGACAGCGTGCTGGGTGCCGAAGAAGGGCCGAAGGTGTTCCTCGAACCCCAGGCCGCGGCGCTGCTCGACGACAAGGTGCTCGACGTCCAGGAGGACGAAGCCGGCGGAGTCGCCTTCGCCGTCTTGCCGCAGCACACGAGCTGACCGCGGCGGACGGGCCTTTCGCCGTCGGGTGCGGAAGGTCCGTTCGCTGTCGGGCGCCCGGTTCGCTAGCGGGACCGCCAGCCGCGGATCAGCTCCGCGGCCTGGGCCCGCAGCAGTTCCGCCGCATGCAGCCGGGCGTGGTCGAGGGACGGCGCGTGGTCGATCAGCGCGCTGCTCGCCACGACCCCCAGCCGGGCCAGCCCGGCTTCGTCGAGTTCGATCCGGCCCGCGAGCGCCATCAGCGGCACTCCGCGCGGCCGCGCCCGTGCCGCGATCCCGGCAGGCGCTTTGCCGTTGAGGCTCTGTTCGTCGAGCGAACCTTCGCCGGTGATGACGAGGTCGGCGCCCTCCAGGGCCCGGTCGACCCCGGTCAGCCCGGCGATGAGGTCGAACCCGGATTCGACGGTCGCCCCCAGCCCGGCGATCGCGCCGGCCGCGACTCCGCCGCCGGCCCCGGCGCCCGGAATCCGCGAGACGTCGGGGGCGCCGCCCACCTGCAGCGCGTGCGCCCACCGGCCCAGCGCTTCGTCGAGCGCCGCCACTTCCGCGGGCCCGGCGCCCTTCTGCGGCCCGAACACCGCCGCGGCGCCGTCCGGGCCGAGCAGCGGGTTGGTGACGTCGGTCGCGACCGCGACGGACACCCCGGACAGCCGCTCCCGCACCGGCGCCAGCTCGGTCGACGCGACCCTCGACAGCGTCCCGCCACCCAGCCCGACCGGCGCGCCGAACGCGTCGAGCACGCCGGCGCCGAGCGCGCTCAGCATCCCGGCTCCGCCGTCGGTGCTGGCCGTGCCGCCGACGGTCAGGACAAGCTTCTTCGCGCCGTGCATCAGCGCGTCCCCGAGCAGTTCGCCGACGCCCCACGTGTGGGCGGCCAGCGCGGTTTCCGGGCTGGGGTCGACGAATTCGATCCCGCACGCGCGCGCCGACTCGACATACGCGGTGCCGTCCAGCACGGCGTACCGCGCCTTGACCGCTTCGTCGAGCGGGCCGCGGACCGTCAGCCGGACGATGCGGGCGCCCGCGGCTTCGAGCACGTCGAGGGTGCCTTCGCCGCCGTCGGCGACGGGACAGGTGACGATCTCGGCGTCGGGCAGCGCGTCGCGCACGCCGAGCGCGATCGCGTTCGCGGCCTCGACGGCGGTGAGGCTCCCCTTGAACTTGTCGGGTGCGACGACGACACGGGTCACGGCTTCACCTCCGTCAGCGGGGGACGCCCGGCGAGCACCGCCGCGACGTTGCGGGCCGCCAGCACGGCCATCGCGGTGCGGGTTTCGACCGTGGCGGAGCCGAGGTGCGGGCTCAGCACGACGTCGTCGCGGCCGAGCAGGCGCGGTTCGACGTCCGGTTCGTGTTCGAACACGTCGAGCGCGGCGCCGGCGATCTCCCCGGCTTCGAGGGCGTCCGCCAGCGCGGCCTCGTGGACGACCGGGCCGCGCGTCGTGTTCACCAGGTAGGCGCCGGGTTTCATGGCGCGCAGGGCGGCGGCGTCGATGAGGTGCCGCGTCTCCGGCGTCAGCGGGCAGTGCAGCGAGACGACGTCCGAGCGTTCCAGGAGTTCCTCGAACGACACGAATTCCGCGTCGGTCTCCTGCTTCGACCGTCCGGTGTAGACGATCGACATGCCGAACGCTTCGGCCCGCTTCGCCATCGCCCGGCCGATCTGGCCGAACCCGACGATGCCGAGCGTCTTGCCCTGCAGGCCGGAGCCGAGCAGGAAGCCGAGGTGGAACGACCACGGCATGCGCGAACGCAGCAGCCGTTCACCCTCGCCGAGGCGCCGCGTGACGGCGAGCAGCAGGCCGAAGGCGAGGTCGGCGGTGGCGTCGGTGAGCACGCCCGGAGTGTTGGTGACGACGACGCCGCGTCCGGCGAGCGCCGGGACGTCGACGTTGTCGTAGCCGACCGCGACGTTCGCGACCACCTTCAACTCCGGCCCGGCGGCGTCGGCGAGCGCGCCGTCGAGCCGGTCGTGCAACATCCCGACCACAGCCGAGGCGCCGGCGACGAACTTGTGCAGTTCCCCGGGCGTCAACGGGCGGTCGGCGGGCGACACGACCACGTCGCCGGCCTCGGCGAGGAGCTTCACCGCGTCGTCGGGAATCCAGCGGGTCACCGCGATCTTGGGCACCCCGACAGCCTAGGCCAAACCCCCGACAATTCAGCCCACCCGCGTCAGCCGCACGACCGCGCTCGCGTACCCGCTCCCCGGCAGAGTGACGTCGAGACCGTGGCTCAGCAGCACCGCGCCGTCGTGCACGACGCCGTCCTGGTCGCGGTAGCGCCCGGCCGGATCCAGTCCCGCGAGCCGGGGCGGGGTGAAGGGCCGCGCGAACTCCGTGGGCCGCCGCCAGAAGAAGACGACCACGTCGTCACCCAGCACGTACTGCGCCGCGGTCAGCGCCGAAGCCGGGGCCGCCAGCCGGTACAGCGCGCCGTGCTGCACGACGGGCCGGATCTCCTTGTACAGCGCCACGAGCGACGCCGCTTCGGCGAGTTCCTCCGCGGACCACCGCGGCAGGTCGCCGCCCAGGCCGAGCACGCCCGCCATGGCCACGTGGAACCGGAAGCTCAGCGGCGCCTCCCGTCCCGTCGTCGGGTTCGGGCTGTCGGTCACCCAGGCCGACATCGTGCCCGCCGGGTAGAGCTGGCCGTAGCCGTGCTGGATGGCGATCCGGTCGGCGGCGTCGGTGTTGTCCGACGCCCAGATCTCGTCGGTGCGGGCGATGATCCCGAGGTCGGTCCGGCCGCCGCCGCCCGCGCAGCCCTGGATCCGCAGGCGCGGGTGGTCGGCGCGCAGCCGGTCGAGGATCGCGTACACGGCGCGGACGTGCTCGACCCACACGCGTCCGGCGTCCTCGCCCGGCCAGCCCGCTTCGGTGAAGGCGCGGTTCATGTCCCACTTGAGGTAGTCGATGCCGTGCTCGCCGACGAGCCGGTCGAGCCACTCGTGCGCCCAGTCCGCGACGTCCGGCCGGGCGAAGTTCAGCACCAGCTGGTTCCGCAGCGTCGTCCGCTCGCGGTTCGTCATGTGCAGCACCCAGTCCGGGTGCGCGCGGTAGAGGTCGCTGTCCGGGTTGACCATCTCCGGCTCGACCCACAGCCCGAACCGCATCCCGTGCGCGTGGACGGCGTCGACGAGCGGCCCGAGCCCGGCGGGGAAGCGCTGTTCGTTGGCGGTCCAGTCGCCGAGCCCGGCGGTGTCGCCGGTGCGGGCGCCGAACCAGCCGTCGTCCATGACGAACAGCTCGGCGCCGACCCGCGCCGCCGCCGCGGCCAGCGCGGTCTCGGTCCGCTCGTCGACGTCCCAGCCGGTCGCTTCCCAGGAGTTGTAGACGACCGGCCGCAGCTCGCCGGGGTGCGGCTGGACGAACTCGCGGACGTAGGAGTGCCAGCGCCGGCTGGTGCCGCCGAAGCCGTCGGCCGCGTAGAGCCCGGCGAACACCGGCGTCTCCCAGGTTTCGCCCGGCCGCAGCCGCCAGCCGACGTGCTCGTGCCCGAACCCGCCGGTCCACGTGACGCGTCCGGTGTGCGTGCGCTCGACGGTGATCCGCCAGCTCCCGCTCCACGCCAGCGCGGTGGACCACACCTCGCCGGACGTCTCCGTCGCGTCGCCGTCGTCGAGCATCACCCACGGGTTGACCTGGTGGCTGGACACGCCGCGGCGGCTGGTGAGCGTGGTTTCGCCGACCGGCAGCGGTTCGCGCAGCACGCCGTACTCGGCGCTCCACGCGCCGGACGTCCGGCTCAGCCGCGCGCCGTCACGCCGGGGGAGCGTCCACGACGCGGAGTCGGTGCGCAGCAAGGAAACCGGCACCTCTCCCGTGTTGCGCAAGGTCGTCCAGCGCTCGACGACGTCGCCGCGCACGCGGTAGTGCAGGGAAAGCTCCAGGGGGTAGTGCCGGTCGGCGAGCCGCACGACGAGGGCGTCGCCGTCGATCGCGAAGTCCTCGTAACGCCACTCGAGCGCCGAAGTTCCGTCCTCGTAGCGCACGGCCAGTGCCGTGACGCCGAAGAACGCGCCGCCCTCGGCCGGCAGTTCCTGCCGTTCGTCGCCGGGCTCGTCGAAGCTGCTGTCGGCCGGGTTGCGGCGCGCGGCGACCTGCGTGGCCTGGGCGAGGGTCAGCGGCGGACCCCAGTGGACGTGCCGCGGCCGGTCGTCGGAGCCGAGCCGGAAGGCGTACGAGCTCTCGGGGGTGCGCAGCAGCCAGAGCCGGTGCGCGGGGGCGTGTTCCACGAGCGACATGCCGCCGAGCGTAGGGAACTCGAGCGGAAAAATAAATTCTTGACGAAGTTAATTAATCTTGCCTAGCCTTGCCGCCATGCCTCGCAGTGCGCCGGCGCGGGCGCCGATCACCAGTCCCGCGGCCGCGACCGTGTTCACCACGGTGCTGACCCAGGGGCCCGTGTCCCGCGTCGACGTCGCCCGGCGCACCGGGCTCTCCTCCGCCGCCGTCACCAAGGCCGCCCGGCCCTTCATCGAGGCCGGCTACCTCGAAGAACTCGCCGCGGAGGGCCGGATCGCGCCCGGCGCCGGCCGCCCCGCGAACCCCCTCGCCGTCCGCCCCGGCCGCGAATACTTCGTCGGCGTCAAGATCACCGGCGACGAGCTGATCGGCGTGGTCACCGACCTGCGTGCCGACGTCCGGGCCGCCGCCCGCCGCCCGCTGGCCGCCCGCGACGTCGAGCACGTCGTCGCGGCGCTGGCCGGCCTCGTCGGCGAGCTCCTCGCCGGGCCCACCCCCGATGAGGCCGTCAACCTGCGCGAACGCGCCTACTGCCTCGGCGTCGCGGTGTCCGGCGACGTCGACCGCGCTTCCGGCGTCGTCCGGTACTCGCCGTTCCTCGGCTGGCGGGACGTCCCCCTGGCCGAACTGCTCGACGACGCCACCGGCCTGACGACGACGCTGGAGAACGACGTCAAGGCCCTCGCCGTCGCCGAGCAGTGGTTCGGCGAAGGCGTCGGCGTGTCCTCGTTCGCGCTGGTCACGGTGGGCGCCGGGATCGGCGGCGCGCTCGTGGTGAACGGCGAGCTGGTGCGCGGCGCGCACGGCGTCGCCGGCGAGATCGGGCACGTCCCGGTCGACGGAGGCGGGCCGTCCTGCCACTGCGGCGGCCAGGGCTGCGTCGAAGCGATCGCGTCCACCGAGGCCATCCTGACCCGCGCCCGGCGGGTCGCGGGCGACCCCGTGCTGAGCATGGCCGACGCCGTCGCCCGCGCCCGCGGTGGCGACGAACCGCTGCGCGAGGTCTTCGCCGGGGCGGGCCACGCGATCGGGCTGGGGCTGGCCGCGCTGGTCAACCTGGCCGGCCCGGAGCGGGTGGTGGTCTCGGGCGAGGGGGTCGCCACCTACGACCTGTTCGAGGAGCGGATCCGCCGGACCTTCGCGGCCCAGGCGTTCGGCAGCGCCGCCCGGTGCGGCCTGGTCATCCGGCCGCTGCCGTTCGAGGAGTGGGCGCGTGGCGCCGCAGCGGTCGCCATCCAACGCCTTTTCGCGCCGCGCGGCAGGTGAAAATCCCCTTCGTCCTGCCTCCGTCATCCATTGGGTGGAAGACGTCTGGTCGGCGGCCTGCGCGTCATGCTATGTTCGGTTTCAGAACGAGTGTGCGTGATGCGAACAAGTGGGGAGCGTGTGATGGCGGAGCTGCTGTCGCTGGAGGAGGCCGTGGCCCGGCTGGTGCGTGACGGCGACACCGTCGCGCTCGAGGGCTTCACGCACCTCATCCCGGTCGCGGCCGGGCAGGAGATCATCCGGCAGCGGCGCCGTGGCCTCACGCTGGTCCGGATGACCCCGGACATCGTGTACGACCAGCTGATCGGCGCGGGCTGCGCGCGCAAGCTGATCTTCTCGTGGGGCGGGAACCCGGGCGTCGGCTCGCTGCACCGCTTCCGCGACGCGGTCCAGCACGACTGGCCGGTGCCACTGGAGATCGAGGAACACAGCCACGCCGGCATGGCGAACCGGTACGTCGCCGGCGCGTCCGGGCTGCCCTTCGCGGTGCTGCGCGGCTACACGGGCACGGACCTCCCGGCGCAGACGGCGACGATCAAGCCGATCACCTGCCCGTTCACCGGCGAGCGGCTCACCGCGGTCCCGGCGCTGAACCCGGACGTGACGATCGTCCACGCGCAGCGCGCCGACCGGGCCGGCAACGTCCAGATGTGGGGCATCACCGGCGTCCAGAAGGAAGCGGTGCTGGCGGCGAAGCGCTCTCTGGTGACGGTGGAGGAAGTCGTCGACGAGCTGGCGCCGCGTCCGGGCGCGGTCGTGCTCCCGGCCTGGGTGGTCACCGCGGTGGCCGAGGTCCCGGGCGGCGCGAAGCCGTCGTACGCGGCCGGCTACTACGAGCGCGACAACGCGGCCTACCAGGCGTGGGACGAGGTGGGCCGCGACCGCGAGGGGTTCACGAAGTGGCTGAACGAGCTGACCGGGGTGAAGGCATGAACACCGGCTACACCGCCGACGAGATGATGAGCGTCGCGGCGGCCCGCGCGCTCGGCGACGGCATGTCCTGCTTCGTCGGCATCGGCCTGCCGAGCAAGGCGGCGAACCTCGCCCGCCGCGCGCACGCCCCGAACCTGACGCTGATCTACGAATCCGGCTGCCTGGGCGCGAAGCCGTCCCGCCTCCCGCTGTCCATCGGTGACGGCGAACTGGCCGACACCGCCGACGCCGTGGTCAGCGTCCCCGAGGTGTTCAACTACTGGCTCCAGCCGGGCCGCATCGACGTCGGCTTCCTCGGCGCCGCCCAGCTGGACAAGTTCGGCAACATCAACACGACGGTGATCGGCTCGGACTACCGCGACCCGAAGGTCCGGCTGCCGGGCGCGGGCGGCGCCCCGGAAATCGCGGCCTCCTGCGGCGAGGTGTTCGTCGTGCTGCGTCAGAGCGCCCGCGCTTTCGTCGAGAAGGTCGACTTCGTGACGTCGTTCGGCCACGGCGCAGGCAAGGGGGATCGGGAGCGGCTGGGGCTGCCCGGCAAAGGCCCGACCCTGGTGGTGACCGATCTGGGCCTGCTGCGCCCCGATCCGGAGACGGCCGAGCTCACGCTCACGGAGCTCCACCCGGGTGTGGAGCTGGATCAGGCCGTCCGGGCGACCGGGTGGAAACTGAAGGTGTCGGACGACCTCAAGACCACCCCGGCCCCCACGGAGCAGGAGCTGACTCTCCTGCGAGACCTCGAGAAGGCGAGCGCATGACCGACGTCTACGTCCTCGACGCGATCCGTACCCCGTTCGGCCGTTACGGCGGCGCGCTGGCCGGCGTCCGTCCGGACGACCTCGCCGCCGGAGTCCTTCGCGCCTTGCAACGGCGGAACGACCTCGATCCATCCACAGTGGACGAAGTGACCCTCGGCGACGCGAACGGCGCGGGCGAGGACAACCGCAACGTCGCCCGCATGGCCGCCCTGCTCGCCGGCTGGCCGACGAGCGTGCCCGGCAGCACCGTCAACCGCCTCTGCGGCTCGGGCCTCGACGCGGTGATGCAGGCCAGCCGGGCGATCCAGGTCGGCGACGCCTCCCTGGTCGTCGCCGGCGGCGTCGAGTCGATGACCCGCTCACCGCTCGTCATGCCCAAGCCGGAGAAGGCGTTCCCGGCGGGGAACCAGACCCTGTACAACACCGCGCTCGGCTGGCGCATGGTCAACCCGGCCATGCCGGAGCAGTGGACCGTCTCCCTCGGCGAGTCCACCGAGCAGCTCGCCGAGCGCTACGGCATCGGCCGTGACGAGCAGGACGCCTTCGCCGCGCGCAGCCACGTCAACGCCGCCAAGGCGTGGGACGAAGGCTTCTACGACGACATGGTCGTCCCGGTCGAGGGCGTGGACCTGGCCCGCGACGAAGGCATCCGCCCGGACTCCAGCCCCGAGAAGCTCGCCAAGCTGAAGCCCGTCTTCCGCAAGGAAAACGGCACCGTGACCGCGGGCAACGCCTCCCCGCTCAACGATGGCGCCTCGGCGCTGCTGCTCGGCGACGAAGCCGCCGCGAACCGTCTCGACGCGACCCCGCTCGCGCGGATCGCCGGTCGCGGCGCGGCGGGCGTCGATCCCGACGTGTTCGGCATCGGCCCGGTGCGCGCGGCGGAGATCGCGCTGGAGCGCGCCGGCATCGGCTGGGACGACCTGGCCGCGGTGGAGCTCAACGAAGCGTTCGCCGCGCAGTCGCTGGCGTGCCTGCGCGACTGGAAGACGCTCGACCCGGAGATCGTCAACACCCACGGCGGCGCGATCGCCATCGGCCACCCGCTCGGCGCGTCCGGTGGCCGGATCCTCGGCACCCTGGCGCACGACCTGCACCGCCGCGGCGGTGGCTGGGGACTCGCCGCCATCTGCATCGGCGTCGGCCAGGGCCTGGCCGTCGTTCTCGAAGGCCGGTAAGGGAGAAGCCTCGCGAGTGGGAGGAGTGTGCGCGTGGAAAGCACACGCCGTCGTCGCTCGTCGTGTCTTCTGGGGGCCGAGCCCCCAGACCCCCGCCGGGGGGCAAGCCCCCGGACCCCCGCGTGTGGTCCGGATCCGTTCGTTCGGGTTGTCGAACACGCACAGGTTTCAGGAGAAAGGAGGCGTTATGGCTACTCCGACCGAACTCAGGCTGCCGCGCTACGGGCAGGAGCCCGACGGCACGCACCCCCCACTCGACTCGCCCGGCTACCGCTCCACGGCGCTTCGGTACCCGAAGCAGCCGCTGGTGCTGCTCCCGCAGATGCTGACCGAGGTCACCGGCCCGCTGCTCGGGCCGGGCCGCCTCGGCGAGCACGACAACGACCTCACCCGCCAGCACGCGGAAGAGCCGCAGGGGCAGCGGATCATCGTCACCGGGCGGCTGCTCGACGGCGACGGCCGCCCGGTGCGGGACTCGCTCGTCGAGATCTGGCAGGCGAACGCGGGCGGCCGCTACCGGCACACCGGCGACCGCTGGCCTTCCCCGCTCGACCCCCACTTCGACGGCGTCGGGCGCACCCTGACCGACAGCGACGGCCGCTACACCTTCACCACCATCAAGCCCGGCGCGTACCCGTGGAAGAACCACGACAACGCCTGGCGCCCCGCGCACATCCACTTCTCGGTGTTCGGCTCGGCGTTCACGCAGCGGCTGGTCACCCAGATGTACTTCCCGGACGACCCGCTGTTCTCCCAGGACCCGATCTTCAACTCGATCCCGGACGAGAAGGCCCGGCAGCGGATGGTCTCGCGGTACGACCACGAGATCACGCAGGCCGAGTGGGCGCTGGGGTTCCAGTTCGACATCGTGCTGCGCGGGCGCGACGCGTCGGTGTTCGAAGAGGAAGAGGACGAAGACTGATGACCAGGCTGTTGCCCACCCCTTCGCAGACCGTCGGCCCGTACCTCTCGATCGGGCTGCCCTGGCCGGACGGCCCGTACGTCGTGCCCGAGGGCACGCCCGGCGCGTTCTGGATCCGCGGCACCGTGCGTGACGGCAACGGTGATCCGGTCCCGGACGCCATGATCGAAACCTGGCAGGCCGACCCGGACGGCGGGTTCCGCCACCCCGACGACCCGCGGGGCGAGGCGTCCGGCGAGTTCCGCGGTTTCGGCCGCTGCCCGACCACCGCCGACGGCGTCTACGGGATCTTCACCTTGCTCCCGGGCGTGCTGCCCGGCGGGGGCGGCACCACGCAGGCCCGGCACATCGACGTGTCGGTGTTCGCGCGCGGCCTGCTCAACCGGGTCGTCACGCGGATCTACTTCGAGGACCAGGACAACTCCGCGGACCCGGTCCTGGCGACGGTCCCGGAGGAGCGCCGCGGCACGCTGATCGCGGCGAAGACCGGCGACGGTTACCGCTTCGACGTGCGCCTCCAGGGCGACGGCGAGACCGTCTTCTTCGCGCTGTGAACGGAGGTGGGCGCGTGGGCGCCGTCCGGGTGCACCGGGTCGTCGACGGACCCGGCGACGGGCCGGTCGTGGTCTTCGCCGGCTCGCTCGGCAGTGACCTCCGGATGTGGGAGCCCCAGGTCGCGCCGCTGGTCGCGCGGGGTTACCGGGTGGTGCGCTACGACGCCCGCGGCCACGGTGGATCGCCGGTGCCGCCCCCGCCCTACGGCCTGGACGACCTCGGCGCCGACTTCGTGGCCCTGCTCGACGACCTCGGGGTCGAGCGCGCCCACCTGGTCGGCCTGTCGCTCGGCGGGATGACCGGCATGTGGCTCGGCGTGCACGCCCCGGACCGGATCGCGAGCCTGGTGCTGTGCTGCACGTCGGCCAAGCTGGGACCGCCGTCGATGTGGGCGGAGCGCGCCCGCAAGGTCCGCGCGGAAGGCACGGCGTCGATCGCGGAAGCCGGGGTCGGCCGGTGGCTGACGGAGCCGTACGCGAAGAGCCGCCCGGACGTGGCGGAGTTCCTGCGGGCGATGATCGCCGCGGCCCCGGCCGAGGGGTACGCGGCGTGCTGCGAGCTCATCGAGCGGATGGACCAGCTGGACGCGTTGCCGAAGATCAGCGCGCCGACGCTGGTCATCGCCGGCGCCGAAGACCCGGCTACACCGCCGGAGGACCACGCCCGCCCGATCGCCGAGAGCATTCCCGGCGCGCGGCTGGAGGTCGTGGCGGACGCCGCGCACCTGGGCAACTACGAACGGCCGGAGGAGTTCACCCGGCTGATCCTGGACCACTTGGAGCGAACGTGACGGACCGCCACGAGCAGGGCATGAAGGTGCGGCGCGAAGTGCTCGGCGACGAGCACGTCGACCGCGCGGTCGCGGGCACCACGGACTTCAGCCGTCCCTTCCAGGACTACATCACCGAAGGCGCGTGGGGTTCGGTGTGGGCCCGCGACGGCCTGGACCGCCGGACCCGCAGCTGCGTCACCCTGGCGGCGCTGACCGCGCTACAGGCGCACGACGAGCTGGCGATGCACGTCCGGGCGGCGGTCCGCAACGGCCTCACGGCGGCGGAGATCAGCGAGGTCCTGCTGCACACGGCGGTCTACGCCGGGGCGCCGGCGGCGAACGCGGCGTTCGCCGTCGCGCAGCGCACCCTCGCGGAACTCGGCGAGCCGAGCGCCCGCCCGGGCGACGCCGGATAAGGTGCCGGGCATGGACGCGGGGAGGCCCATCGAAGCCGAGTTGGACGGCGAGCCGGCGCACCGGGGCGCCCACCACGTGCAGTCGCTGGAGCGTGGGCTGGCCGTGATCAAGGCCTTCCACGCCGGCGCGGCGGAGCTGACCCTGAGCGACGTCGCCCGCGCGACCGGCCTCACCCGCGCGGCGGCGCGGCGGTTCCTGCTGACGCTGACCGACCTCGGCTACGTCCGCACCGACGGCAAGTACTTCTCGCTGACGGCCCGGGTGCTGGAGCTGGGCTATGCGTACCTGTCGAGCATGACGCTGCCCGAGGTGGCGCAGCCGCACCTGGAACACCTGTCCGCCGGCGTGCACGAGTCGAGTTCGGTCTCCGTGCTGGAGGGCACGGACATCGTCTACGTGGCGCGGGTGGCGGTTTCGCGCATCATGACGGTGAGCATCAACGTGGGCACCCGCTTCCCGGCGTACGCGACGTCGATGGGGCACGTCCTGCTGGCGGGGCTCAGCAAAGCGGAGCTGGAGGCGTACTTCGTGGTGGCCAGGCTGGACCGCCTGACCGACCGCACGGTCACCGCCCCCGACCGCCTGCGAGCCGAGCTGGCCAAGGTCACGGCCCACGGCTGGGCGATGGTGGACCAGGAGCTGGAGGAAGGCCTCCGCTCGGTGGCGGCCCCGATCCACGACCGCAGGGGCCGCGTGGTGGCGGCGGTCAACCTGTCCACCCACGCGAGCCGGACGACGGCGGAGTCGGTGGAGCGCGACCTGGTCCCCCCGCTCCTGCAGACGGCCCGCGCGATCGAAGCCGACCTGGCGGCCGGCGCCCCGAGCCGCGCCCATGGCTGACCGGGCGGAAGGTGTTATGGCGTCCGAGGTGACGGTGCCGTTCGGAACTGCTGCTGTCCCAGTGGCTGACCAGCGGCCGCGAATCGAGCCGGTTCGCCGGGCCGTGTTCGTGGCTGGGCGGGCGCGGCCGCACGAAACCGCCCGAGCGATCGATGCCCCGGATGGCGCCGATGGCTGACCGCCCACCGGCGGTCGCCGGGCTTCTCCTGGCCGCCGGGGCCGGTCGTCGGTTCGGTGGCCCCAAAGCCCTCGCCGAGATCGGCGGTGAACCCCTCGTGCTCCGCGCCCTGCGAATCCTCACCGAGGCGGGCTGCGCCCCGATCCGCGTCGTCGTCGGTGCCGCCGCCGAGGATGTGAGCGCGCTCCTGCCCGATCCCGCCCAAGCCGTGCCGGCCGAGGACTGGGCCACCGGCATGGGCGCCTCGCTCAGGGCAGGCCTGGCCGCGCTCGAGAACACCGAAGGACCGGTCGCCGCGCTCGTGCACCTCGTCGACCTGCCCTGGGTCGGCCCCGAGATCCTCGCCCGGGTAGCCGCGCACGCGACCACCGAGACCGTCGCCCGCGCGGCCTACGACGGCGTTCCCGGCCACCCGGTCCTGCTCGGCCGCCGCTGGTGGCCGGAAATCGCCGAGACCGCCCGGGGCGACCGCGGAGCCCGGGACTGGCTGGCCACCCGCGCCGACCTCCGCCTCGTCGAGTGCGGCGATCTCGGCAGCGGCCGGGACGTCGATCGCCAAGCCGACCTGCCGGCCCCTTGACCCAGCGCGCGCGGCCCCGGAGCCGCCTACGATCGACACCGTGACGGACTCGCTCGCCTCGCCTGAAGAACTTGCCGCCGCGCTCGACGCGACCGGTTACCTCGCCGACGACGGGCTCGCCACCGCCGGGTTCCTCGCCCTCCGCATGGGCCGTCCGCTGTTCTGCGAAGGCGAACCCGGCACCGGCAAGACCTCGCTCGCGATCGCGCTGGCCACCGCGCTCGGCCTGCCGTTGATCCGCCTCCAGTGCCACGAGGGCATCGACGCCGCCCAGGCCCTCTACGAATGGGACTTCCCGCGCCAGCTCCTGCACTTGCGAGCCCTCGAAGCGGCCGGAGACGGGCGCGTCGACGTCGAGACCGCCGAGCGTTCGCTCTACACCGAACGGTTCCTGCTGGCCCGGCCGCTGCTGCGGGCCCTGATCGACGCACCCTGCGTGCTGCTGATCGACGAGATCGACCGCGCCGACGACGAGTTCGAAGCCTTCCTGCTCCAGCTGCTCGACGAGTACGCCGTGACCATCCCCGAATACGGCGAGGTCCGCGCGGCGCGGCCGCCGCTGGTGGTGCTGACCTCCAACCGGACCCGCGAGGTGCACGACGCCCTCAAGCGCCGCTGCCTCTACCACTGGCTCGAACACCCGGACCTGCTTCGGGAGGTCATGATCCTGCGCCGTAGGATCCCTCGAATAGGTGAACTCCTGGCTCGGCAGGTCGCTGAAGCAGTGCATCGGCTCCGGGAAATGGACCTGCTTAAACCACCAGGGGTAGCTGAGTCACTCGATTGGGCGAGAGCCCTGCTGACTCTGCAGCGTGACGAGCTGGACGCGGCATCGGCGGCGCGGACGCTCGGCGCGGTCCTGAAATACAGCGAAGACCTCGACCGGGTCAGGGCGAAACTCGACGCGCTGTTCGCTTGACGGCCGGTTCCGGGGCGACCGAAGGCGTGGGAGGACCTGCGGATGAGCTTGGCGGAATCGACCGAGGCAAGACCACTGGCGGAGCCGGATCGGCCCGGCGCTGCCGGGACTGAGACCGCCCGGCGAAGCTGGAAGGCCGGGCTGGCCGCCGTGGCCGCGGTGCTCGGCGGCACCGCGCTGATCGCCGCGCACGCGTCGTTCTACGGCTACTGGATGATCGACGACGCGGCCATCACCTTCGCCTACTCGCGCAATGTCGCCGACGGCTTCGGGCCGGTGCTCCAGCCCGGCGCCGCGCCGGTCGAGGGGTACTCCAACCCGACCTGGATGATCCTGCTCGCCCTTGGCAAGCTCGTCGGCCTGTTCGACCACGGCACGCTCTTCGGGATCTCCGACCAGATCCTCTTCCCGAAGGGGCTCGCGCTGGCCTGCTGCGCCGCCGTCCTCGTCCTGTTCCACGTCGGCGCGAAAACGCTCACCCGCCGTCCGGCCCTGGTCACCTTCGTCGCCGGGGCCGGCCTCGCCGCGATCCCGTCCTTCGTGATCTGGTGCTTCTCGGGGCTGGAGAACTCGTTCTACGCGCTGACGGTCGCCGCGCTCGCGGTGCTCGTCCTGCGCGCGGTGCAGAGCGGGAAGCTGCTGAGCCACCAGGTCGCCATCGGGACCGGGCTGATCGCCACGGCCGCCGCACTGACCCGGCCGGACGGGATCATCTACGCCGGCGCCTACCCGATCGTGGTCGCGGTGTTCCTCAAGCGGGAACTGCTCGGCCGCAGCATCCGCGCCGTCGTCGTCTCCGTCGCCGCGTTCGCCGTGCCGTACGGCGCTTATGTGGTGTTCCGCTGGTTCGAATTCGGCAGGCTGGTGCCCAACACCGCCGTCGCGAAGGGGCAGGAACCGCCGACGCTCGACGATCTCGCCCGGCCCGGCGACATCGTCTCCTACGTAGGCTGGCTGGTCGTCGCGGTGGCGGTCGCGTGCCTGGTCATGCTGCTGGTCCGGCCGTCGCGGCTGCGCACCGGCCTGATCGCGTTGCTGGTGCCGTTCGGGCTCACCGTGGTCGCCTACATCGTGCTCGAGGACGACTGGATGGGGCAGCTGCGGTTCGCCACGCCGGTGTGGACACTCGGCGCGTTCGGCGCCGCGATCGTGATCGTCGAGGCGTTGTCCTCGGCCCGGCCGCGCGGCCGGATCACGCTGGCCTGCCTGCTCGTGGTGGCGCTGGTCAGCTCGGTGAGCGGCCTCTACACCCAGGGCACCACCTACCGCGCCAAGGTCAAGACCGCGTTCTGCATCGTGGCCGAGCGCGACGCCCAGGCCATCAACGGCTTCGCGGACATCCTGAAGCTGCCCGCCACCGCCCAGGTCGGCCTCATCGACCTCGGTGGGACGTCGCTGGGCAGCCGCATCCGGGTGCTCGACCTGGCCGGCCTCGGCGACAAGCCGATCGCCGACTACCTGCACCGCGCCGACATGGCGGGCCTGCGCGACTACGTGTTCACCCAGGCCAAGCCGGAGATGATCACGTTCATCGGCTCGTGGGTCACGACGCTGCAGTTCGACCGGGACCCGCGGTTCGACCAGGACTACGCGACGATCTTCCTCAACCGGCCCACCGGCGACACGACCGTCGACTCGCGCAACTGGGTCAGCTATCACGTCCGGCGCGACCTGGTCGACCCCGCGAAGCTCGCGGAACTCCAGGCGTACGCGCGGAAGACGCTGCCGCCGATCCTGGAGCTGAACAAGACCGCGGGCCTGCGCGGCTGCGCGAACATCCAGCCTGGAATGAAGGTTTCCTGACCGGAGCCGGCCCCGGAGCGCCCGCCTCGGAAGTCCACAACGGACTTCGGGGCGGGCGCCTCGTCGTCCGGCGGTAATTCCGTTGCTCCCTGGCCCGGACTCCGGCATGCTTTTCCCAGCACAGCAGGCAAACCCACCGAGAGGAGGAGATCGTGACCGGACACCGGAACCGATGCGGCACGATCTCCCGTGCCGTTCGCTGAAATTCTTCCTGAAAGCTCTTCGCGCCCGCCCGCCGCTACCTTGGGCCGGCCGCGGCGAAGAGCGCGGTCTGCGCCCGTCCGGGGAGGGGCGTGCGCGCAGGCCGCCCCGTCCCGGTAGCTCAGCTGGACAGAGCGCGGCGCTACGAACGCCGAGGTCCGAGGTTCGACTCCTCGCCGGGACACCCAGCACCCCCCACCGAAACCGGCGCACAATGGAAGCATGACCACCGCCGATCCGGTCGCCGGCTATGCCGGGTTCGCCGCCGCGCTGCGCGAAGCCGGTGTCGCCTGCGACGCGCACCGCGTGCAGGCGTATCTGGCGGCCGTCGCCGAGATCGACGTCGCCGAGCCCGCGCGGCTGTACTGGGCGGGCCGGCTGACGCTGTGCTCGAGCCCCGACGACCTCCCGTGCTACGAGGAGGCGTTCAGCCAGTGGTTCTCGACCGAGCCGCCCGCTCCGCGGCGAGTGAAGTCCGCGGCGCCGAAGCAGGCGCGGATCGCGCCGCTCGTGGACGCCGAGGGCGGGGACGCCGAAGGCGGCGAAGGCCCGGACCAGCTCAAGGTCGCCGCGAGCGCCCAGGAGGTGCTGCGCCACCGCGACCTCGCCGAGCTGACCACCGCGGAACGCGAACACCTCCGCGCGCTGCTCGCCGCTCTCCGTCCCAAGCCACCACGAAGGCCGGCTTCCCGGCGGACGCCGTCGCGGCGCGGCCGGCTCGATCCGTCGCGCACGCTACGGGCAATGCTCGCCAGTGGCGGGGAACCGGTCCGGCTCGCGCACGTCCGCCGCGGTTCGCGGGAGCGGCGGGTGGTGCTGCTCATCGACGTCTCGGGCTCGATGAGCCCGTACGCGGACGCCCTGCTGCGCTTCGCCCACGTCTTGACGCGGTCCGCGCCGCAGTCCGTCGAGGTGTTCACGCTCGGCACGCGGCTGACCCGGGTGTCACGCCAGCTGCGCCAGCGCGACCCGGAACGCGCGATGCTCGCGGCCGGCTCGGCGGTGCCGGACTTCGCCGGCGGCACCCGGCTCGGCGAGACGCTGCGGGCGTTCCTCGACCGCTGGGGGCAGCGCGGGCTGGCGCGCCGCGCCGTGGTCACGGTGTTCTCCGACGGCTGGGAGCGCGGCGACACCGGCCTGCTCGGCGAGCAGCTCGCCCGGCTGCGCCGGCTCGCGCACGCCGTATTCTGGGTGAATCCGCACGCCGGCCGTGCGGGCTACGCTCCGGTCCAATCCGGCATCGTGGCCGCGCTGCCCCACATCGACCGGCTGCTGGCCGGGCACACCCTGGCCACCTTGGAACGACTGCTCGGGGAGATTTCCGATGCGTGACGTACTGGACGACGTGTTCCGCCGCTGGTCGGCGGGGGAGACGGTCGGGCTCGGCACCGTGGTCGCCACCTTCTCCTCGGCGCCGCGCGCGCCCGGCGCCGCGATGGTCGTCGCCCCGGACGGCACGGTCGCCGGCAGTGTGTCCGGTGGCTGCGTCGAAGGCGCGGTCTACGAGCTGGCGCAGCAGGTCGTCACCGAGCGCAAGCCGGTGCTGCAGCGCTACGGCGTCTCCGACGACGACGCGTTCGCGGTCGGCCTGACCTGTGGCGGGATCATCGACATCTACGTCGAGCACGTCGACCGCGAGTCGATGCCGGAGCTCGGCGACGTCGTCGCGTCCGTGCGGGGCGGCGAGCCGGTCGCGGTCGTCACGATCATCGAGCACGAGCGCGAAGGTCTGGTCGGCGAGCACATGGTCGTCTGGCCGGACCGCACCGCGGGCTCGCTCGGGTCGTCGCGGATGGACGACGCGGTGGCCGACGACGCGCGCGGCCTGCTGGCCAGCGGCCGCACCGGCACCCTGCACTACGGCCCGGACGGGCAGCGCCGCGGCGAGGGGATGGCGGTGTTCGTCAACTCCTTCGAGCCGCCGCCCCGGCTGATGGTCTTCGGCGCGATCGACTTCGCGGCCGCCATGGCGCGCATGGGCGCCTACCTCGGTTACCAGGTCACGGTGTGCGACGCGCGGCCCGTGTTCGCCACCGCCAGCCGCTTCCCGGACGCACACGAGGTCGTCGTCGACTGGCCGCACCGCTACCTGAAGGCGGAGGCCGACGCGGGCCGCGTCGACCAGCGGACGGCGATCGCGGTGCTGACCCACGATCCCAAGTTCGACGTGCCGCTGCTGGAGGTCGCGCTGCGGCTGGACGTCGGTTACGTCGGCGCGATGGGCTCCCGCAAGACGCACGACGACCGGTTCGCCCGCCTGCGCGAGGCCGGGATCACCGAGGCCGAGCTGGCGCGGCTGTCCTCGCCGATCGGCCTCGACCTGGGTGCGCGGACGCCGGAGGAAACGGCGGTCTCCATCGCGGCGGAGATCATCGCCCTGCGGTGGGGCGGCGGGGGACAGCGGCTCGCCGAGCTTTCGGGGCGCATCCACGGCTGACTGGTCCGGCCGGCCCACAAAAGATCACCCATCCGGTTCTCCGCACATTCGGACCGATATCGATCTTTCCCGCGCATCTGCGGAACGGGTAGTTGAACGTGTGACATCAGGTCTTGTCCGCTCGAAGGTCGCGTAGCAGTCTCGGGGACTGTGAGCCCGATCACTGTCGGGCGGGCCGTTTCCGAACCGGCTTTTGGAGGCCTGATGCGCATCACCGTCACCGTCGACGGGACGAAGTACACCGACGAAGTCGAACCCCGCACGTTGCTCGTGCACCACCTGCGAGAGCGGCTCGGCAAGGTCGGCACCGTCGTCGGCTGCGACACCAGCAACTGCGGCGCCTGCACCGTCCACCTGGACGGGCACAGCGTAAAGTCCTGCTCCGTACTGGCCGTGCAGGCCGACGGCTGCGAGGTCACCACCGTCGAAGGCCTCGCCCGCGACGGCAAGCTGCACCCCGTCCAGCAGGCGTTCCACGACAACCACGCGCTGCAGTGCGGGTTCTGCACGCCGGGGATGATCATGCAGTCGATCGACCTGCTGGCCGACAACCCGGACCCGGACGAGCAGGCCGTCCGCGAAGGTCTCGAAGGCAACCTCTGCCGCTGCACCGGCTACCAGAACATCGTCCGCGCGGTCCGCGACGCCGCGCGCCACATGAGTCCCGGCGCCGGGCCCGAAGCCGAGCGGATCGCCGAGAACAAGCACGTCGGCGTGGGTGGTGACTGATGACCGCCACGATCGAGCCGGAAGTCGGGAAGTCCCGGCGCCGCAAGGAGGACGAGCGGCTGATCACCGGCCGCACCCGGTGGACCGACAACCTCACGCTGCCGGGCCTGCTGCACATGGCGATCCTGCGCAGCCCGTACGCGCACGCCAAGATCGTCTCGATCGACACGTCGGCGGCGAAGAGCGCGTCCGGCGTGGTCGCCGTCTTCACCGCCAGGGACCTCGATCCGGACAGCTCCATCGGCATGCCCTGCGCGTGGCCGATCACCCCGGACATGAAGGCGCCGCGCCGTCCGATCCTCGCCGCCGACCAGGTCAACTTCGCCGGTGAGGGCGTCGCGGTCGTCGTCGCGCGGTCTTCGGCCGAAGCGCACGACGCGCTCGAAGAGATCGACGTCGAGTACGACGAGCTCCCGGTCGTGCTCGACCTGGAAGCCGCCATCGCCGACGGCGCGCCGCTGGTCCACGAGGACCTCGGCACCAACACGAGCGCGGTCTGGAAGTTCGACTCCGCCGAAGCCGGCACCGGCGGCGACGTCGAGGACGCGATCAGCTCGGCCGAGGTCGTCGTCAAGCGCCGCTTCCGCCAGCAGCGGCTGATTCCGGCCTTCATGGAGCCGCGCGCCTGCGTCGTCGACCCGACCAGCACGCAGATCACGATGTGGTCGGCCACGCAGATCCCGCACATCCTGCGGGTGATGTCGGCGCTGACGCTCGGCATCCCCGAGCACAAGCTGCGCGTGATCGCCCCGGACGTCGGCGGCGGCTTCGGCGGCAAGATCGGCGTCCTGCCGGAAGAGATGATGTCGCTGCTGGTCGCGCGGAAGCTCGGCAAGCCGGTCAAGTGGAACGAGTCGCGGTCGGAGACGATGCTCGCCGCGCACCACGGCCGCGACCAGATCCAGGACATCACCATCTCCGCGACCCGCGACGGCCGGGTGACCGGCCTCAAGGTCGAGCTGCTCGCCAACCTCGGCGCGTACAACGGCCTGGTCGGCCCCGGCGTGCCGATCCTCGGCGCGTTCATGTTCAACGCGATCTACAAGTTCCCGGCGTACCACTTCGCGTGCACCAACGTGTACACGACGACCACGCTGACCGACGCCTACCGCGGCGCCGGCCGGCCGGAGGCGACGTTCGCGGTCGAGCGGATCATGGACGAGCTCGCGGTCGAGCTCGGCATGGACCCGATGGACCTGCGCGAGAAGAACTGGATCAAGCACGAGGAGTTCCCGTTCACCACGGTGTGCGGGCTCACCTACGACTCCGGCAACTACGAAGCCGCGACCGCGAAGGCCAAGCAGCTCTTCAACTACGACGGCCTCCGTGCCGAACAGGAGAAACGCCGCGCCTCGAACGACAAGGTGCAGCTCGGCATCGGCATCTCGACGTTCACCGAGATGTGCGGGATCGCCCCGTCGCGGGTGCTCGGCTCGCTGGACTTCGGCGCCGGCGGCTGGGAGTACGCGTCGATCCGGATGCTGCCCACCGGCAAGGTCGAGGTCACGACCGGCGCGTCCGCGCACGGCCAGGGGCACGAGACGGCGTGGAGCCAGATCGTCGCCGACCAGCTGGGCGTCGCGTTCGAGGACGTCGAGGTCCTGCACGGCGACACGCAGTCCTCGCACAAGGGCCTGGACACCTACGGCTCGCGGTCGCTGGTGGTCGGCGGGATCGCCGTCATCAAGGCGGCCGAGAAGGTGGTCGCGAAGGCGAAGCCCATCGCGGCGCACCTGCTCGAATGCGCCGAGGACGACCTCGAGTTCGCCGGCGGCAAGTTCACCGTGAAGGGCACCGACACGTCGACGACCATGGGCGACGTCGCGCTCGCGACGTTCTTCGCGCACAACCTGCCCGACGGCGTCGAGCCGTCGCTCGACTCGGACGCGACGTTCGACCCGGAGAACTTCTCGTTCCCGCACGGCACGCACCTGTGCGCCGCCGAGGTGGACACCGAGACCGGCCGGATCAAGCTGCGCTCGTACGTCTGCGTCGACGACGTCGGGGTCGCGGTGAACCCGCTGATCGTCGAGGGCCAGGTGCACGGCGGGCTCGCGCAGGGCATCGCGCAGGCGCTGTTCGAGGGCACCGAGCACGACGAGAGCGGCACGCTCACCACCGGCACGTTCGCCGACTACCTGCTGCCGTCGGCGGCCGACCTGCCGTCGTTCACCACCGACCGCACGGAAACGCCGTCGACGACGAACCCGCTCGGCGCCAAGGGCGTCGGCGAGGCGGGCACCATCGCGTCCACCCCGGCGGTGGTCAACGCGGTGATCGACGCCGTGCGGCACTTCGGCGTCGACGACATCGAGATGCCGTTGACACCCATGCGGGTGTGGCACGCCATCCAGCACGGCACCACCGACGCGGGCGGCCCCGGCCGCGGCGAAGCCGGTGGCGGGCTCGGCTCCATCGACGCCACCGGAGGTGCGCAGTGATCCCGGCTCCCTTCGACTACGTCCGCCCGTCCACAGTGGACGAGGCGGTACAGGCGCTGGCGTCGGCGGGCGAGGACGCCAAGGTGCTGGCCGGCGGGCAGAGCCTGCTGCCGGTGCTGCGGATGCGGCTGGCCACGCCGACGACGCTGATCGACCTCGGGCGCGTCGCGGAACTGCGCGGCGTGCGCGAGGACGGCGACGCGCTGGTGATCGGTTCGATGACCACGCACTACGACGTCCAGCGCGACGCGCTGGTCGCCGAGCACGCGGCGCTGCTCAAGGAGGCGACCGACACGGTCGCCGACCCGCAGATCCGCCACCGCGGCACGTTCGGCGGCGCGATCGCCCACGCCGACCCGGCCGGGGACCTGCTGGCGCCGGTGCTCGCGCTGGAGGCGACGCTGGTGATCGCCGGGCCTTCGGGGCGCCGGACGGTGCCGGCCGCGGAGTTCTTCCAGGACCTGTTCACCACGGCGCTGGCCCCGGACGAGCTGCTGGTCGAGGTCCGCGTGCCGAAGCACACCGGGTGGCGGGCGCACTACGAGAAGTTCAACCGGGTCGCCCAGGCGTGGTCGATGGTCGCGGTCGCGGTCACCGTCCGCACCGAGGCCGGCGTCATCGAAGAGGCCAGGGTCGCGCTGACCAACATGGGTTCGACCCCGGTCCGCGCCTCGGGCGTCGAAGCGGCGCTGGTCGGGGTGCGGGCCTCGGCGGACTCGATCGCCGCGGCGGCTTCTCATGCGGCGGAAGGCACGAATCCGCCGGTCGACAGCAACGCCGACGTCGAATACCGCCGTCACCTGGCCCAGGTGCTGACGGGCCGCGCGATCGCGGCGGCGGCCGGCGCCTGACCTTCGGAGTTCGTCCACCTGGCCGCCGCTCCGGCGGCGGCTAGGGTGGGCACCGGACACCTCAGGACTGGCAGGAAGGAGGTCGGCCCGTGCGGCTCGACCACGAATTCACCGTCCCGGCTCCGATCGGCGAGGTCTGGCAGGCGGTCGTCGACCCCGAGCGCGTCGCGCCGTGCATGCCCGGAGCCACGCTGACCAAGGTCGAGGGAGATCGTTTCAGTGGCACGGTGAAGGTCAAGCTCGGGCCGATTTCCCTGCTGTACAAGGGAAACGGCGAGTTCGTCGAGAAGGACGACGCCGCGCACAAGGTGACGATCAAGGCCTCGGGCAAGGACGCGCGCGGAGCGGGCACGGCGGCCGCGACGGTGACATTGACCTTGACGGAGACGGAGTCCGGGACGCGCGGCGCGGTCGCGACCGACCTGGCGATCACGGGCAAGCCGGCCCAGTTCGGCCGCGGCCTGATCAGCGAGGTGGGCGGCAAGATCCTCGACACGTTCGCGGGGTGCCTGTCGGGCAAACTGGGCCCGGAACAGGAGTCCTCTTCGGCCGCGGCGCCGGCCGCAGCCCCGGCCGCGGCTTCGGCTCCGGTCGAGCCGGCGGCCAAGCCGGAACCGGCGGTCCAGGCGGTCCCGACGACCCCGGAGATCGACACGGAGCCGAAGGCCGCGTCGACGCCCACGGACCGCCCCCAGCTTCGCAGCGTCCCGGCGGCCCCGGAGACGGAGGCGATCGACCTGCTCGACTACGCGGGGCAGTCGGTGCTGAAGCGGGCGCTGCCGGTGCTGGTCGCGATCGCCGCGGTGGCCGGTCTGGTGGCGATCGTCCGCGCGCTGCGCAAGTAACCCGGGCTCCGGCGGGAGTGCTCGTGGTTGCTCGGGTGTCGTGCCGCCGGTTCGGTGGGTGGTGAGCTGGGCCAGGTGTGTTGCCCGCAAATCCTTTGGACCGGCGACGCGGCTCGTCGGAACGGCTACGCTGGGCTACCTGGTCGGCCGAACTTCGCGCGAGGGGTACGTCACGATGCCGGTCCGTCACTGCCGGAGCCTCGGCTCTTGAGAGCCCAGGCCGCCGTGCGCCGGGAAGCGCTTTCGACCTGGCCGGGCTGGCCCGCGCGGTGGGGAATGTGGGGCGGGGCGAAGGTCCGCTGGATCACCTACGCGCTCAGCTGTGAGCTGGTCGCCGTCGTGGCGACCGGGGCCGCGCTGGTCACCGGGTTCGGCGGCCCGGTGCGGCCGGTCTGGTTCGCCGCGCTGGTCGGCCTCGGCGTGGCCCAGGCCGAAATGTCCCGCCGCATCGAGCGGCTGCGCCGGTGGATGAGCGGGCAGACGCACATCAACGTCACGTCGGTCTGGTACCTCGCCGGCGTCGTCCTGCTCCCGCCGGCTTGGGTCGCCCTGCTGGCTCTCGTGCTCTACACGCACCTGTGGGTACGAGTGTGGCGTCATGTTCGTACGCGGCCCGCGCACCGCTTCGTCGCCAGCACGGCATGGGCGATGCTCTCCTGCTTCGCCGCTTCGTCCGTTCTCGCGGTGTCCGGGTTGCACGGGACGCCGTTGGATACGTCGCGCGGGCTGATCGCGCTCTGCCTGGCCGCCGCGGTGTTCGAACTGGTGAACGTCGGCCTGGTGGCCGCCGGGATCTACCTCTACACCAGCCAGCGCTCGGCGGCCGACCTGATGGGCACCTGGGAGGACAACGCTTTCGAGCTGGCGACCCTCTGCCTCGGCGGGCTCGCCGCGCTGGCGCTGGTCGCGCAGCCGGTGCTGGTGGTGTTCGTCGTCGCGCCGTTGCTGCTGCTGCACCGCTACCTCCTGCTGAAACAACAGCTGCAGGTCGCCGCCGTCACCGACGAGAAGACCGGGCTGCTCAACACCGCCGGCTGGCACGAGTCGGCGGTGCGCGAACACGCCCGCGCGCACCGGCGTGGGGCCGTCGGCGACTTCGCGGTGCTGATGATCGACCTCGACCACTTCAAGCGGATCAACGACACCTACGGTCACCTGACCGGCGACGACGTGCTGGCGGCCGTCGCGGTGGCGATTTCCGGTTCGGTGCGCCAAGGCGACACGGTCGGCCGGTTCGGCGGTGAGGAGTTCGTCGTGCTGCTGCCCGGCATCGGCCGCGCCGACGTGCTCGCCATCGCCGAACGGGTGCGGGTGGCGGTGGGAGAGCTGAACGTCGTGATCTCGACGGGTGGCGGCACGGTCCGGGTCAACGGCCTCTCGGTGTCGATCGGCGTCGCGCGCCACCCCGACGCCGGGCCGACGCTCGACGACGTCCTCCGCTCCGCCGACGCGGCGCTCTACCGGGCCAAGGAGGCCGGCCGCAACCGCGTCGCCGTGTGACGAACGGCGCGAAATAGCCGGCCTGACCGGCCGTTGAACCCGGTATGAGCGGCGCGGATCACGAGACGGACGTGGTGGTGATCGGGGCCGGCCAAGCGGGCCTGTCCGCGGCGTACCACCTGCGGCGGGCCGGGTTCGCCAACCGGACCGGCTTCGCCGTGCTCGACCACGGGAAGCGCGCCGGGGGCGCGTGGCAGTACCGGTGGCCGTCCCTGGTGCTCGGCAAGGTGCACGGCATCCACGACCTGCCGGGCATGGCGTTCGGCACCCCGGACGTGACGCGGCCGGCGTCCGAAGTGGTTTCGGAGTACTTCGCGCGCTTCGAAAGCGTCTACGACCTTCCTGTGCTCAGGCCCGTCGACGTCCAGTCGGTGACGCGGGAGGGTGAGCGGCTCGTGGTGTCGAGCCCCGCCGAGTCCTGGGCCGCGCGGGCCGTCATCAGTGCCACCGGGACCTGGGACCGGCCGTTCTGGCCGCATTACCCCGGGCAGGAAACCTTCGCCGGTCGCCAACTCCACACCGCCGACTACACCGGGCCCGAGGACTTCCGCGGCCGGCGGGTGGTCGTGGTCGGCGGCGGGGCGTCGGCCGTTCAGCTGCTGATGGAGTTCGCCCCGCTCGCCCGCGCGACCGCCTGGGTCACGCGGCGGCCGCCCGTCTGGCGCGACGAGCCCTTCAACGAGAACTGGGGACGCGAAGTCGTCGCGAAGGTCGATGAGCGGGTGCGTGCCGGGCTGCCGCCCGAGAGCGTCGTGAGCGTGACCGACCTGGCGGTGACGCCGGAGGTGCGGGCCGCGCGCGCCGCCGGGATCCTCGACCGCGGGCCGATGTTCTCCCGGATCGTGCCGTCCGGCGTCGAGTGGGCGGACGGCTCGCGGTTCGACGCCGACGTGATCCTCTGGGCGACCGGCTTCCGCGCCGCGATCGACCACCTCGCGCCGCTGCGCATCCGTGAAGCGGGCGGCGGGATCCGGATGGACGGCACGCGGGTCGTGCTCGAGCCGCGGCTGCACCTGGTGGGGTACGGGCCGTCGGCGAGCACGGTCGGGGCCAACCGGGCCGGACGTGCCGCGGTGACGGAGATCCGGAAGCTGCTGGGCGGGGCGTAGCGGTCAGCGGAAAAGTATCCGCGGCCCGGGGACGCCGCGTCCCCGGCCGTCACGGGGTGACGTCCACCGCCGCGAACAGCGTCCGGACGCAGAGGTCGCGCAGCTCATCCTGGGTGATCTTCGGCTGGTCCAGCCAGTCGAGGATCACCGTGGCGACGAACGTCAGCCAGCCGCGGACGGCCACCCGGGTCGTCTCGGTGACGGTGGTCAGCGCACTCAGCGCGGCCACGATCCGCTCGGCGTTCGCGGCCATCCCGGCCTCGCGGATCTCCTGGATCTCGCGGTCGGCGCCACTCGCGGCGCGGTGCACGATCCGATAGCCGTCCGGGTGCGTGCGCGCGAACTCGAGATAGGCGTCGAGCCCGACCCGGAGCTGCTCCACCACCGGCAGCTCCGGGTCGGGCGCGCTCATCTCCAGCAGCTGGTCGCGTTGCGCGCGGACGATCGAAGCGAAGAAGTCCTTTTTGGTGGGGAAGTAGTGGTAGAGCAGGCCGCGCGAGACCTGCGCGATCTCGGCGACCTCTTCGATCCACACCTCGTCGTACGGCCGTTTCGCGAACAACCCGGCGCCGATCGCCAGGAGCTGCTCGCGCCGCTGTTCGGTGCTCAGCCTCGTCCGCATCTCCCGAGCTTACTTGACACGGGTTCAGTAGCGCGGGATGGTAACTCTATTGGATTCGGGTTCAATAGGGAGCAGCCGTGGACACCACCGGGATTCCGCACCGGCCGGGCCGTCTGCCGGTGATCGGCGACCTGATCGGGGCGAACCCCCGCACGCCGCTGCAGGACACCGTGCGGCTCGGCAAGCGGCTCGGGCCGATCTTCACCCGCAAGATCTTCGGCTTCGAGATCGTCTTCGTCTCCGGCGTCGACCTGGTCACCCAGCTGAACGACGAGACGAAGTTCGGCAAGCACGTCGGACTGGGCGTCGAGAACCTGCGCGCGCTCGCCGGCGACGGCCTGTTCACCGCGCACACCCACGAGCCGAACTGGCGGCTGGCGCACGACATCCTGCAGCCGGCGTTCTCCGCCGAGGCCATGCGGCGCTACCACCCGATCATGGTGGACGTCGCGCGTGAGCTCGTCGCGGCCTGGGACGCGGCGAGCGGGCCGGTCGACGTCGCCGCCGACATGACCCGGCTGACCCTGGAGACGATCGGGCGGGCCGGCTTCGGCTACCGCTTCGGCTCGTTCGAGCGCACCGAACCGCACCCGTTCGTGACGGCGATGACCCGGGCGCTGCGGTACGCGCAGCTGCAGAACGTCAAGCTGCCGTTCGCCCGGCGCGCGTTCGCCGGGACGCCGGCGCAGAACCAGGCCGACATCGCGGTGATGACGGACCTGGTCGACGAGGTCATCACCGAGCGGCGGCGCGGCGGCGAGGAGAGCCGCGACCTGCTCGGCCTGATGCTCACCGAGGGGCACCCGGCGACGGGGGAGCGGCTGGACCCGGTGAACATCCGCAACCAGGCGATCACGTTCGTCGTCGCCGGCCACGAGACGACGTCCGGGGCGCTGTCGTTCGCGTTGTACTACCTGACACGCCACCCCGAGCTGCTGGCGAAGGCCCGCGCCGAGGTCGACGCGGTGTGGGGTGACCGCGAGCCTGCCTTCGGAGACGTCGCGAAGCTGCGTTACGTGCGTCGCGTGCTCGACGAGGCGATGCGGCTCTGGCCCACCGCGCCCGGCTACTCCCGCGAAGCGCGCGAAGACGTCGTGCTCGGCGGGAAGTACCGGATGCGCGAGGGTGACTGGGTGATCGTGCCGCTGCCCCTGGTCCACCGCGATCCCGCGGCCTGGGGGCCGGACCCGGAAAGGTTCGACCCGGACCGCTTCGAGCCCGCCGCGGTGAAGAAGCGGCCGGCGCAGGCGTACAAGCCGTTCGGGACGGGCGACCGCGCTTGCATCGGCCGCCAGTTCGCGCTGCACGAAGCGGTCCTTGCGCTGGGCATGGTGCTGCAGCGCTACGACTTCGAGGCCGACCCGGCGTACGAACTCGAGATCGCCGAGTCGCTGACGCTCAAGCCGAGCGGGTTCACCTTGCGGCCGCGCGTTCGCGATCGTGCGGCTGTCGTGAGCGGGAAACAGGGTTAGCGCACTCACGACAGCCGCGGCAGACTAGGAACGCAGGTAGCGCACCTGGGTGCCCTTGGTCCGCTCGTACTCGTCCCGGCCCGCGAGGTGCTCCGGCACCCCGACCTCCCACCAGGCCCCCGCCTCGGTCCACGCCGACGGCTGCGTCTTCACCACGACCACCGCCGGGCGCTGTTCGGCGACCGCTGCCTCGCGGGCCTCGGCGTACGCCGCGCGGAGGTCCTCGAGCGAGGACGCCGGGAACACCACGCAGCCCAGTGACTCCGCATGGCGGGCGAAGTCGACCCGCGGCGGCGAAGCGTGCGAAGTCGTGCAGTCCGCGTAGAAGTTGTTGAACGGCTTCCCGCCCTGACCCTGCTGGAGCCGGGCGATCACCGCGTAGCCGTCGTTGTCGCACACCACCGCGACGAACGGATGACCCGCGAAGGCCGCCGAGAACAGCTCCGAGTTCAGCATCAGATACGAGCCGTCGCCCAGCAGCGTCGTCACCAGGCCCGGGTGGGCGATCGCCGCGCCCCACGCGCCGGACAGCTCGTAGCCCATGCACGAGAAGCCGTACTCGACGTCCATCGAAACCGAACCGGACCCGCGCCAGCCGCCGATCAGCTCGCCCGGCAGCCCGCCGGACGCCGTCATGACGTAGTCGTCGGGCGCCGAAAGGTCGTTCACGACCCCGACGACCTGCGCGTACGACGGCAGCTCCGACGGCCTCGTCCGCAGCGTGTCGATGTGCGCGTCCCACGAAGCCCGCTCGGCCGAAGCCCGCGACGTCCACGACGGGTCCACCCGCCAGCTCTCCAGCTGGGCGCCGAGGTCGGCCAGGCCCGCGTCGGCGTCCCCGACCACCGCCAGCGCCCCGTGCTTGACGGCGTCGAACCGGGCCGCGTTGAGCGTGACCAGCCGGACGTCCGGCGAGAACACCGTCCACGACGCTGTCGTGAAGTCCTGCAGCCGCGTCCCCACCGCGAGCACGACGTCCGCCGCGGCCGCGACGACGTTCGCCGACGTCGAGCCGGTGACCCCGAGCGGCCCCGCGTTCAGCGGGTGCTCGTGCGGGACCAGCGTGCGGCCCGCGGTCGTCTCGGCGACCGGAATCCCGTGCCGCTCGGCGAAGTCGAGGGCTCGTCGTCCGGCGCCCGAGTACCGGACGCCGCCGCCGAGCACGAGCAGCGGCCGTTTCGACGAACGCAGCACCCCGGCCGCCTCGGTGACCGCGCGCCGGTCCGGGCGCGACCGCAACGGCCGGTGCGTCACCGGCGCGAACAACTCGTCCGGGAAGTCGTACGTCTCGGCCTGGACGTCCTGCGGCAGCGCGAGGGTCACCGGCCCGGCGTCGGCCGGATCCGTGAGCACCCGTGCGACCTGCGGCAACGTCGAGAGCAGCTGCTCAGGCCTGCTGATCCGGTCGAAGTAGCGGGAGACCGCGCGGAACGCGTCGTTCACCGTCGCGGTCGCGTCGCCGAAGTACTCCACCTGCTGCAGCACCGGGTCCGGCGCGCGGCTGGTGAACGTGTCGCCCGGCAGCAGCAGCACCGGCAGCCGGTTCGCGTGCGCGACGCCGGCCGCGGTGACCATGTTCAGCGCGCCCGGCCCGATCGACGACGTCACGACGCCGACCTGCCGCCGGTGCGTGGCCTTGGCGTAGCCGACCGCGGCCAGGGCCATGCCCTGCTCGGTGTGCCCGCGCCACACCGGGAGCTCGGCCCGGTGTTCTTCCAGCGCGGTGCCGAGGCCGAGCACGTTGCCGTGCCCGAAGATCGCGAACACGCCGGGAAAGAGCGGGACTTCCTGCCCCGCCAGGGTTTCCGACCGCTGCGCGAGGATCCAGCGGACCAGCGCCTGGGCCGTCGTCAGCTTCATCGCACGATTCCTTCGTGGCTCGTCACGGGGCAGCGAGGGTCGAGTTCTTGCGACTTCCAGGTGTCACGGACCCAGCTGTGCGCCGGGTCGTCGCAGAACGCCATCGACCGCTCGTCGGCCGGTCCGGCCAGCACGTTGAGGTAGTACATCGGGTAGCCCGGCGCGGCCACACACGGGCCGTGGTAGCCGCGCGGGATCAGGAAGACGTCGTGGTCGCGCACCGCGACGTCCTCGTCCAGCTCGCCGTCCGCGGTGTAGGTCCGGTGCAGGCCGAAGCCCTCCCGCGACGGCGTCACCCCGTCGCGGCCGGCGACGCGGAAGTAGTAGATCTCCTCGTTGACGACCTCGCATTCGGACGCCTCGTCGTGCTTGTGCGGCGGGTACGACGACCAGTTCCCGCCCGGCGTGATCAGCTCGCACGCGTTCAGCTTGTCGGCGTGGTCCCACACCCCCGGCACGCCGAAGTTGGTCACCTGCCGCGTCGCCTGCCCGGCGCCGCGGACCTCCACCGGCACGTCTTCGGCCGGGCCGTACTTCGGTTCCAGACGGCGGGTGCAGCGCGCCATCGGCAGCGCGACCTCGAGACCGTCCTTTGCCGACAACTCGACCTCGGCTTCTCGTGGCACGTAAGCGAAGTCCGTCACGCGCGTGAAGACCGAGTCACGGCCGCGCAGCTCGAAGACCTGGCCGTCGACCCGGACGGTCGCGGAGCCGCTCAGCGGCAATACGAAGGCCTCGAACTCGCCGGTGTGCAGCACCCGGACTTCGCCTGGTGCCAGGGAGAGCACCCGCAGCCCGCTGTAGGTCCAGCCCGCGGTGTCGGGGGTGAGCCGGACCGGGTCGGCGTCGTCGGACAGTGTCCCGAGTGGACGGTGGAGCTTGCTCACTTCGCGGCCTCCAGTACCTTCACGCACAGCGGTCACAGCAGTGCCTCGATCTCGGCCGCGGTCGGCATGGCGTCGGCGCAGGCCAGCCGGGACGCCACCAGCGCGCCCGCCGCGTTCGCGTACTCAGCGATGCGCACCGGGTCCCAGCCCGAGAGCAGCCCGTGGATCAGCGCCCCGCCGAAGCCATCACCGGCGCCGAGTCCGCAGACCACCTCGACGCGTTGCGGCGACACCGTCGAGCGGCCGTCCGGCGTCGCCACCAGGACACCTTCGGCGCCCTTCTTGATCACCGCGAGCCGCAGCCCTCGTTCCAGCATCCGGTCCGCGGCGGTGTCCGGGTCCGCGGTGCCGACGGCGACCTCGACCTCGGTCCGGTTGCCGACCGCGACCGTGACGTGGTCGAGCATCCCGCCGATCTCGGTGCGCGCGCTTTCGACGTCAGGCCAGAACATCGGCCGGTAGTCCAGGTCCAGGACGGTGTGCGCCCGGCGGCCCCGGGCTTCGAGGATCTTCCGCTGGGTCGTCCGCGCCGGTTCGGCGGAGACGCCGGTGCCGGTGACCCACAGCAGCGGCACCGACGCGACGACGTCCCACGGCACGTCGTCGTCGGTGAGCGTGAGGTCGGGCGCGATGGGGGAGCGGTAGAACAGCAGCGGCGGGTCCTCGGGCGGGTTCAGCTCGCAGAACACCACCGGTGTCCGCAGGTCCGGTGAAGTGCCCACGAACTCCGGCGAGACGCCGAAGCCGTCGAGGGCCTGCCGCACGTAGTCGCCGAAGCCGTCCCGCCCGACCTTGGTCAGCACCGCCGTCGACCGGCCGAGCCGCGCGGCGGCGACCGCGACGTTGGTCGCGGTCCCGCCGAGCGACTTGGCGAACGTGCTGACCCCGGCCAGGGGCACGCCACTCTGTTCCGGGTAGAGGTCGACGCCCACCCGGCCGATCGTCAGCGCTTCGAGGCTCACGCCTTCTCCACCTGCCGCAGCTCGTGTTCCAGGGCTTCGAGCTCGGCGCCGCCCGCCATCTGCCGGGTCAGTTCGTTGATGTCGATCTCGGACTTCTCGTAGTGCCCGAGCGCGGCACCCCGCTTGAGCAGCAGGAACCGGTCGGCGACCGGGTAGGCGTGGTGCGGGTTGTGCGTGATGAGGACGACGCCGAGGCCGCGGTCGCGCGCCTGGGCGACGTACTTCAGCACGACGCCGGCCTGCTTGACGCCCAACGCGGCCGTCGGCTCGTCGAGGATGAGCACCTTCGCGCCGAAGTACACCGCCCTGGCGATCGCCACGCACTGCCGTTCCCCACCGGACAGCGTCCCGACCGGCTGCTCGACGTCGCGAAGGTCGATGCCCATGTCGGACAACGCCTTCTTGGTCGTCTCGCGGCCCTTCTTGCGGTCCAGCATCCGGAACGGGCCGAACCCGGTCGTCGGCTCCGAGCCGAGGAAGAAGTTCCGCCAGACGCTCATCAGCGGGACCACCGCGAGATCCTGGTACACGGTCGCGATGCCGCGGTCCAGAGCCTCGCGCGGCGAGGCGAACCGCACCGGCTCGCCGTCCACGAGGAACTCGCCCTGGTCGTGCTGGTGCACGCCGGCCAGGATCTTGATCAGCGTGGACTTCCCGGCGCCGTTGTCACCGAGCACGCAGGTGACCTCGCCCGCGTTGACCACAGTGGACACATCGCGCAGCGCGATCACGCTGCCGTAGGTCTTCCCGATGTCGTGGACCTCGAGCAGGGGACTCATCGCCGGACCCTTTCCGCGCGCCGCCGGAAGGCGTTGTTGACCAGGACCGCGGCCAGCAGCATGATCCCGAGGAACAGCATGAACCAGTCGCTGTTCCACTGTGCGAACACGATGCCCTGGCGCGCCATGCCGAAGATCAGCGCGCCGATCGCCGCGCCCACCGCCGAGCCGAACCCGCCGGTGAGCAGGCAGCCGCCGATCACCGCCGCGATGATGTACTGGAACTCCAGCCCGATGCCCTGGTTCGCCTGCACGCTGGCGAAGCGCAGGATGTTGATCGAGCCGACCAGCCACGCGGCGAGCGCGGTGCCCATGAACAGCAGGATCTTCGTGCGCACCACCGGCACGCCGACCGAACGCGCCGACACCTGTGACCCGCCGACCGCGAAGATCCAGTTGCCGAACCGGGTCCGGACCAGCAGCCACGCGGCGATCGCCGTGACGACGATCCACCACAGGATCGACGACTGGAACTCGGTGCCGCCGACGTCGAACGTGGACGCGAACAGCGACCCCGCCGACTCGTAGCCGCTGGTCGAGCGCATCCCCGACACCTGGACGGTGTTGGTGACCAGCCGCGTCACGCCGAGGTTGAGCCCCTGCAGGGCCAGGAACGACCCCAGCGTGACGATGAAGCTGGGCAGCCCGGTCTTCATCACCAGCCAGCCGTTGAACGCGCCGACGCCGAGCGCGAACGCCAGCGAGAACAGCAGCGCGAGCCAGACGTTCCAGCCCGCCTGCGTCGCCAGGATCGCCGTGACCAGCGACGTCGACGCCGTCATCACGCCGGCCGAGAGGTCGAACTCGCCGCCGACCATGAGCAGCGCGACCGCGACGGCCATGATGCCCAGCGTCGACGAGTCGTCGAGCCAGGTCGCCACGCCGAGCGGGCTGAGGAACTGGCTGGTGACGACGGAGAAGAACACGAACACGAGCACGGCGCCGAGCAGCGCGCCGATCTCGGGCCGCACCACCAGCCGGTCGGTCAGGCTCTTCTTCGCGACGCGTTCGTCGGGTTGGGCTTGGATCGCTGCGGTCATCCCCGTCCCCTTAGCGGGTGCCGCGCTGCGCGTACGGGGCCACGGTGTCGATGTTGGTCTTGTCGACGAAGCCCGGGCCGGTCTGCACCGGGTGGCCGCCGCCGATGGTGTTGCCGTTCTCCTTGTACAGCTTGAGGAACACGATCGGCAGGTAGCCCTGCTCGTACTGCTGCTGGTCGACGGCGAAGAGGATGGTGCCGTCCTTGATGCCGGCGACGACGTCGGCGTTCAGGTCGAACGTGGCCACCTGCGCCTTCGAGCTCGCCTCCTTCGCCGCGCTCACCGCGCGGGCCGCGACCTGCGAGTTCAGCGCCAGCACCGCGTCGATCGACGGGTCGGACTGCAGCGCGCCGCGGATCCGCGACTGCGCGTCGGTCGGGTTGGAGATGTCGACCTGCAGCGTGGTGACGGCGCCGAAGGTCTGCTTCGCGCCGTCACAGCGCTGGTTCTGGCCGATGTTGCCGGCCTCGTGGATGACGCACAGCATCTTCGTCTTGCCGGCGGCCTTGAGCCGTTGCCCGGCACCCTGGCCCGCCAGGCCCTCGCTCTGCCCGACGTGCGCGATCGCGCCGAACGCCGCGCTGGAGTCCTCGCCGGAGTTGATCGTGATGACCGGGATGCCGGCCTTGACCGCGTTCTGGATCGACGTCTGCAGCGCCTGCGGGTTCGCCATCGAGACGACCAGGCCGCCGACCTTCTGCGCGACGGCGTTGTCGATCAGCTTGGCCTGGTTGCCGGGGTCGCCGTCGGAGTAGTAGTCGACGCCGACGTTGAGATCCTTGCCTGCCTGCTCGGCGCCGTTCTTGACGACGTTCCAGAAGGCGTCACCGGCGCTCCCGTGGGTGACGACGGCGACCTTGAGCGGGCCGCTGGAGCTCGGGGCCGCGGCCGAGGTGCTGCCGGCGGCGCTGGTGGCCGACTTGTCGGCGCTGGGGCCGCTACAGGCGGAGAGCACCAGGCCGGTGGCGGCGATCGCCGCCACCCCGGCCAGGTTCTTGAAAGAAAACACAGTCACTCCTTTGGGACCAGTTACTGAGCCGTTCGGGTACTAATCCGACCATGGTCGGATCAGTACAGCGAGTCGATGATCTTCGCGAGGTGGGCCAGGCTGCGCTCGGTGTCCCGCCGGGGTAGGTCGTCGGGGCTCGAGTCGCCGAGGGCGGTGTCCTGTTCGAGGACGTACCAGCCGTCGTAGCCGGCCGCCTGGACGGAGCGCACCATCGACGCCACGTCCACGTCCCCCTCGCCGAGCGGGGTGTAGATGCCCCGCCCGACCGCGTCGGTGTAGCCGAGCCTGCCCGCGCGGACGTCGGCCGCCAGGTCTTCTCGGACGTCCTTCAGATGCACGTGCCCCACCCGTTCGGGAAAGCGCTTGGCCAGCTCGACCGGATCCGTCCCGCCGATCATCAGGTGCCCGGTGTCGAGGCACAACCCGAGATCGGAGTCGGCGAGGAAGCGTTCGACCTCGGCCTGCTGCTCCACGTGCGTCCCGACGTGCGGGTGCAGCACCGTGCGCAGGCCGTGCTGCCCGGCGATGTCGCGGATCTTCCCGGCGGTGCCGACCAGCGTCGCCCATTCGGTGTCGCTGAGCTTCGGGCGCTCGTCGTAGCCGTCGAGCCCGGTCGCGGCCGCGAGCACGAGGACGTCACCGCCGCACGCCGCGAACAGCGCGGCCGACTCCTCGGCTTCTTCGAGGGCCTTCGCCTGGTCGGCGTGCAGGACGACGGCGAGGAAGCCGCCGACGAGCCTCAGGTCGTACTTCCCGAGCAGCTCCCGCAGCTCGGCCGGGTCGCGGGGGAGGTACCCGGGCGGGCCCAGCTCGGTGGCCTGGACGCCCAGCTCCCGCATCTCGCCGAGCACGGTCGCCGCGTCCAGCACGCGCCCCCACCCCGGGACTTCGCACACTCCCCAGGAGATCGGGGCGGCGGCCACGTGCACTTTCGACGTCGCTGTCATAGGGAGGACTCCGTGCTCTGATCGGGTGCGTTGGAGCGCTCTATTGATTAGAGCGCTCTAATCTTGTAGCGTCCGTCACAGCAAAGTCAAGGGCCTGTTTCCGGCCCGTAACACCAGGGGAGGAGGTGTCGTCATGGTGCGTCCGACCATGGAGGACGTCGCCGCGCGGGCGGGAGTTTCCCGCGCACTGGTCTCCCTGGTGATGAGGAATTCACCGAAGGTCTCCGACACCCGCCGTGCGGCGGTGCTGCGCGCGGCCGAGGAACTCGGCTACCAGCCGCACGTGATGGCGCGGTCGCTGGCCAGCCGCACGTCGACGGTGCTCGGCGTGATGGTCAACGACCTGCGCAACGCCTTCTTCGCCGACGTCGTCGAGGGATTGGACGCGGCCGCGCAGGCCGCGGGCTTCGACCTCGTCCTCAACACCGGCGGCCGCAGCCCCGCTCGCGAAGGGAATGCCCTGCGCAGCCTGCTTTCCTTCCGCCCGGCCGGGGTGATCCTGCTGTCGCCGGTCGTGCCGGCGTCGGCCATCGAGGCCGCCTCGCGGCAGTGCCCGGTGGTGCTGGTCTCGCGCACCTCACGAGCGTCCGGTGTGGACACCGTGAACGATGACGGCGAAGCGGGCTCCGCGCTGGCCGTCGACCATCTGGCCGGCCTCGGCCACCGGCGTATCGCCCACCTCGACGGCGGCGGCGCGGCCGGGGCGGCCCAGCGGCGCCGGGGCTTCCAGGCGGCGATGCGCCGGCACGGCCTCGAGCCGATCGTCGTGCGCAGCGAGCACACCGACACCGGCGGCGAGAAGGCGGTGCGCGAGCTGCTCGCCACGTACTCGCGGGACGACCTGCCCACCGGACTGGTGGCGGGCAACGACTTCAACGCCGTCGGGGCGATCTCGGCCCTGGAGGAAGCCGGGCTGCGCGTGCCCGAGGACGTCTCGGTCGTCGGCTACGACAACACGTCGCTCGCGGCGCTGCGGCACCTCTCGCTGACCACAGTGGACCAGCCGCGCACCGAAATGGGGCGGCTGGCCTTCGAAGCGCTGATCGAACGCGTCCGCGGGGACCGCACGGAGCCGGTCCGGCATCTGCTGCACCCGTCCCTGGTGGTCCGTTCGACCACCACTGAGGTTTCTCTGACAGGAGGGTCATCACGATGAGGTTGGGACTGGCGGGCACCGGCCGGATCGGCACCGCGCACGCGGAGACGCTGAAGGGCTTCGAGGAGGTCGAGTCGGTCATGGTCGCCGACGTGGACACCGCGCGCGCCCGGGCGGCCGCGGCGAAGCTGGGCGTCGAGGCGGCGGACAGCCTGGAGTCGCTCTTCGCTTCCGGGCTCGACGGCCTGGTCGTCACGGCGGCCACCGACGCGCACCCGGGCCTGATCATCGCGGCGGTCGACGCGGGCATCCCGGTGTTCTGCGAGAAGCCGGTGGCCGCGGACATCCCGGGGACCCTGGCGGTGCTCGACCGCATCGACGGCTCGGACGTCCCGGTGCAGATCGGTTTCCAGCGCCGCTTCGACGCGGGATACGCGGCGGCGCGGGCGGCGGTCGCGTCCGGGGAGCTGGGCTGGCTGCACACGCTGCGCGCGACGACGTTCGACCCGGCGCCCCCGCCCGCGGAGTACGTGGCGCACTCGGGCGGGCTGTTCCGCGACTGCGGCGTGCACGACTTCGACATCATCCGCTGGGTGAGCGGCCGCGAGGTCACGGAGGTCTACGCGATCGGCGCCAACCGGGGCGAGCGGTTCTTCGTCGACGCGGGCGACGTCGACACGGCGGCGGCGACGCTGACCCTGGACGACGGCACCCTGGCGACGGTGTCGCTGACCCGCTACAACGGGGCCGGCTACGACGTCCGCCTCGACGTCCTGGGCTCGGTTTCCGGTGTGGTCGTCGGCCTGGACGACCGGGCGCCGCTGCGGTCGGTCGAGCCGGGGGTGGCGCCCCTGCCCGGCCCGCCGTACCCGGGGTTCATGGAGCGGTTCCGCCCGGCGTACACGACGGAGCTGCGCGCGTTCCTCGACGTCGTCGCGGGCCGGGCCCCTTCGCCGTGCGTGGCGGCCGACGCGCTCGAGGCGTTCTACATCGCGGAAGCGTGCGAGGTGTCCCGCCGGGAACGCCGTCCGGTAGGGCTGGCGGAGGTCCGCCGCTGAGCGCCGGCGTGCGTGATTGCGGAGCCGACACGCCGCGAGTCGCCGTGTCGCCCTCCCGTCACGCGAGTTGACCTTTCAATCACGCGAGTCGCCCCTCTCTGATCACGGGAACGTTTGGCGGAACTTGCGTGATGGAGGCCGTAACTCGCGTGATCGGAAGCGGATCTCGCGAGTTCCGCCTGCAATCACGTGAGTTGCGGCCCCGATCACGCGAGATACGGCCGCAGGAGCTTGCGGACCGTGCGTTCGACCAGCGTGGCGGCCTGCTTGAGGGCTTTCCTGCGCGCGCTGGGCGGACCCGCTCTTCGGCGACGTCACGAACCCGGACCACTTCGGGCACGCAGGAGCGGGAGGATCTCCGTCCGCACGTACTCCAGCGCGTCCCGCTCCGGCCGGATGTGCGGCCCCTGAACCCAGCCGATGCCGTGCCGCACGGCCGCGGCGGTGACGCGCTCCCGTAGCTCACCCACCACGCCCGCACCCAGCACCACCGCGTCCACGACGCCCAGCCTGGCCAGCGTGGCCTCCTCCGAGACGACGCCGTCCGCGGTGAGACCCGCCGCGGACAGCGCCGCCGTCACTCTCGAGACCGTCGCCGGGTTGAGACCGAACAGCAGTACCTTCATGCCCTCGAGTCTGCGACCTCAAGGGCACTCGAGGTCAAGAGAGTTCGAGCGTGGGGGAGTACATCTCGATCCAGTGGTACAGGTCGAGCAGCCGGTCCAGGCCGACGCGCGCCGCCGGGGCCATGGCCGCCGGGTCCACTTCGGACACCTGGTGCGCCCAGCCGCGGTCGACCAGCCCGAACACCGCGTGGGCCGGCTCCGCGAGGACCTCCTTGACCTGCTGCTGCAACGCCGCCGCGTAGCCAGGGTCCTGCGTCGACGGGTACGGGCTCTTCACGCGCTGAGCCACCGACTCCGGCAGGACGTGCGACGTGGCGTGCCGCAGCAGGCTCTTCTCCCGGCCGTCGAACGTCTTCAGCGACCACGGCGTGTTGTAGACGTACTCGACCAGCCGGTGGTCGCAGAACGGGACCCGGACCTCCAGGCCCACCGCCATCGACGCGCGGTCCTTGCGGTCGAGCAGCATCCGCACGAACCGGGTCAGGTGCAGGTGGCAGATCGTCCGCATCCGCGCCTCCCGCGCTGACTCGCCGTCGACGTGGTCGACCTCGGCGACGGCGGTGGCGTACTGGTCGCGGACGTAGGCCTCCAGGTCCATCTTCGCCATCAGCCCGGGAGCGTAGATCGACGTCCGGTCGGTCATCATCGCGCTGCGGAAGGCGATCCACGGGAACATGTCCGCGTTGACCGCCGTCTCGTCGAAGAACCAGCGGTAGCCGCCGAACACCTCGTCGGCCGACTCGCCCGACAGCGCCACCGTCGACTCGCCGCGGATCGCCTTGAACAGCAGGTACAGCGACGTGTCCAGGTCGCCGAGCCCGGCCGGGATGTCCCGCGCCCGCAGCACCGCGCGCCGCACGTCGGGGTCGGTCAGCTCCGCCGGGTCCAGCACGACGTCCTGGTGCGCGGATCCCACCAGCGAAGCGACGTCGCGCACGTACGGCGCGTCCGCGGTGTCGCGCATCTCGTCGGGCTTGAAGTTCTCCTCCTGGCCGAAGAAGTCGACGGAGAACGTCCGCAGCCGCTCGCCCTGTTCGGCGAGCCGCGCGGCGGCCAGGCCGGTGACGGCACTCGAATCGAGCCCGCCCGACAGCAGCACGCAGCGGGGGACGTCGGCCACGAGCTGCCGGTGCACGATGTCGGTCATCAGCTCGCGCACGCGGGCGACCGTGGTCTCCTGGTCGTCGGTGTGCTGCTCGGCGGCCAGCTTCCAGTACGTGCGGGTGCGGACGCCGTCGCGGGTCACCGTGACGATCGTGCCCGGCCGGACCTCCTCCATGCCCTTCCACAGCGACCAGCCGGGCCGCTTGGTGAACGCCATCAGCTCGCGCAGGCCGTCGGTGTCGACCACCTTCTCGGCCAGCGGGTTGGCGAGGATGGCCTTCGGCTCGGAGCCGAACAGGACGCCGTCGGCCGTCGGGGAGTAGTAGAACGGCTTGATGCCCATCCGGTCGCGGATCATGACGAGCCGGTCGTCGCGCTCGTCCCAGATCGCGAACGCGTACATGCCGTTGAGGTGGTCGACGACCGCGTCGCCCCACTGCAGGTAGCCGTGCAGGACGACTTCGGTGTCGCTGTCGGTTTCCCACCGGTGGCCCAGCTTCGTCAGTTCCGCTTTGAGCTCGGTGAAGTTGTACGCCTCACCGCTGTAGACCATTGTCACGTCGCCGCCCGGCGTGGACACCGTCATCGGCTGACGGCCGCCGGGCAGGTCGATGATGGCCAGCCGCCGGTGGCCGAGCGCGACGTGCCTGCGCACCCAGGTGCCCGTGTCGTCCGGGCCGCGGCAGGCCATGGTCGCCGTCATGGCGTCGACCACGTCCCGGTGGCGGGTGAGGTCGGTGTCGTAGGAAACCCAGCCGGCGATACCACACATGGGGAGCCCCTCCCATTCGCTTAGCTAGTACAACTATTGGTAACCCAGGTTTAACACGGCTCGAAGGTCGTGTCTGCCCGAATTGCACGTTCCGCGCTCATTCGGTCACACGTTGTGTCTCGGCTCACTGGCCATCAAGGCCGCGTAAACGCGCGTCGGGAACGCGTCAAGGCGCCATCAGTCCGAGGCCGCAACGGCGTCCCCGAGCCGCAGGGTGAACGAGTCCGGTCACCGAACCCCGGTGACCTGCCTTGAGAGGTGCCTGGTGGCCGACTTGCTCTACGCCGTTCTGCTGATCGGCGTTTTCGTGGTTCTCGCGCTGGCGCTGCGCGGGTTGGAGAAGCTGTGAGCGGCGCGGGGACCGTGGCCGACGCCGTCGGCGGCCTGCTGGCGCTGGGCCTGCTCGGGTACCTGTTCGTCGCGCTGATCAGGCCGGAGAAATGACCGACACCGCGGCCGGGCTCCTCCAGCTGGGCCTGCTCCTCACCGCCCTCGCCGTGGTTCACCAACCGCTCGGCGACTACCTGGCGCGCGTCTTCTCGACCGAGAAGCACCTCAAGGTCGAGAAGGGCCTCTACCGGCTCTTCCGGGTCGACCCGGACTCCGAACAGCGGTGGCCGGTCTACGCCGCCGGGGTGCTCGGCTTCTCGTTCGTCTCGGTCGTGCTCCTCTACCTGCTGCAGCGGCTGCAGCCGGTCCTGCCGTGGAGCCTGGGCCGCGGCTCGGTGAGCCCCGGCGTCGCGTTCAACACGGCGGTCTCGTTCGTCACGAACACGAACTGGCAGTCCTACGTCCCCGAGACGACGATGGGCCACTTCGTGCAGATGGCCGGGCTGACCGTGCAGAACTTCCTGTCCGCGGCCGTCGGCCTGGCCGTGGCGATCGCGGTGACCCGCGGGTTCGTCCGCGCGAAGACGGACCGGCTCGGCAACTTCTGGGTCGATCTCACGCGCGGCACGATCCGCGTGCTGGTGCCGATGGCCTTCGTGTTCGCCCTCGTGCTGGTCGCGCTCGGCGTCGTGCAGAGCCTCAAGGCGGGGGTCGCCGTCACCGGTCCCGACGGCAGCGGAAGCACCATCGCGCTGGCCCCGGCGGCGAGCCAGGAGGCGATCAAGGAACTGGGCACCAACGGCGGCGGCGTCTTCAACGCCAACTCCGCGCACCCGTTCGAGAACCCCACCGCGTGGACGAACCTGGTTCAGCTGTTCCTGATCCTGGTGCTCCCGGTCAGCCTCACCCGCACCTTCGGAAAGCTGGTCGGCGACCAGCGCCAGGGCTACGTCCTGCTGAGCGTGATGGGCCTGCTGTGGGCGGCTTCGCTGGCGCTCATCTGGTTCTCGGAAGCCCACGCGGGCAACCCGGCCGCGCTGGCCGCCGGCGCGAGCATGGAAGGCAAGGAGCAGCGGTTCGGCATCGGGCTGACGTCGATCTTCGCCGGCACCACCACCGGCACGTCGACAGGCGCGGTGAACGGCGCGCACGACAGCCTGTCCGGTCCCGGCGGCGGGGGCGCGCTGCTGAACATGCTCTACGGCGAGATCTCGCCCGGCGGCGTCGGCACCGGCCTCTACGGCATCCTCGTCATGGCCGTCATCGCGATGTTCCTGGCCGGGCTGATGGTCGGGCGGACGCCGGAGTACCTGGGCAAGAAGCTCGGCAGGCGCGAGGTCACCTGCGCGGCGGTCGCCATGCTGGCGATGCCGTCCGTGGTGCTGCTGGGCTCGGCGATCGCGCTGCTGCTGCCGGGCACGGCGGGCGCGCTGGGCAACTCCGGCGCGCACGGCCTGTCCGAGATCCTCTACGGCTACGCGTCGACCGGCAACAACAACGGCAGCGCGTTCGGCGGGCTGACCGTGACGAGCGGCTGGTTCCAGTCGTCGTTCGCCGTCGCCATGGCGTTCGGCCGGTTCGTGCCGATCCTCGCCGTGCTCTGCCTGGCCGGTTCCCTGGCCGCGCAGCGCAAGGTGCCCGAGACCGCCGGCACCCTGCCGACCACCGGGCCGCTGTTCGCCACCCTGCTCACCGGCACGGTGGTGCTCGTCGCGGCCCTCACGTTCGTCCCGGCGCTCGCGCTCGGGCCCATCGCGGAGGCACTCGCATGACCGTCACCGGAGAACGTCCGCAGGTGGTTCCCGTGGCTGAGACGCCGGCCCGGGCCGGCGCCGGGATCTTCAGCCCGCGCCGGCTCCGGACGTCGCTGCCGGACGCCCTCCGGAAGCTCCATCCGAGGCACCAGCTCGGCAACCCGGTGATGTTCGTGGTGTGGGTGGGTTCCGCGCTCACCACCGTCTTCGCGGTCACCGGCCCGAGTGTGTTCACCATCCTGATCGCCGTCTGGCTGTGGTTCACGGTCGTCTTCGCGAACCTCGCCGAAGCCGTCGCCGAAGGGCGCGGCAAGGCCCAGGCCGAATCCCTGCGCCGGTCGAAGAAGGAGACCGTCGCGCGGCGGCTCACCGAGGACGGCGAGGAACAGGTCCCCGGGGCCGAGCTGAAGATCGGCGACCTGGTCGTCGTCGAAGCGGGCCAGGTGATCCCGGGTGACGGCGACGTCGTCGAGGGCATCGCGACCGTCGACGAGTCGGCCATCACCGGCGAGTCCGCTCCGGTCATCCGCGAGTCGGGCGGCGACCGCAGCGCCGTCACCGGCGGCACGACCGTGCTGAGCGACCGGATCGTCGTGCGGATCACGACCCGGCCGGGTGAGTCCTTTGTGGACCGGATGATCGCGCTGGTGGAAGGCGCTTCGCGGCAGAAGACGCCGAACGAGATCGCGCTGTCCATCCTGCTCTCGACGCTCACGATCATCTTCCTGCTCGCCGTCGTGGCGCTGCAGCCGATGGCCCGCTACTCCGGCAGCGAACAGTCCGTCGTCGTGCTGACCGCGCTGCTGGTGTGCCTGATCCCGACGACCATCGGCGCGCTGCTGAGCGCCATCGGCATCGCGGGCATGGACCGCCTGGTGCAGCGCAACGTCCTGGCGACGAGCGGCCGCGCGGTGGAGGCCGCGGGCGACGTCTCGACGCTGCTGCTCGACAAGACCGGCACGATCACCTTCGGCAACCGCCGGGCCACCGAGCTGGTGCCCGTCGGATCGTCCACTCCGGACGAGCTCGCGCGCGCCGCCCGGCTGGCCAGCCTCGCCGACGAGACCCCCGAGGGTCGCAGCGTCGTCGAGCTGACCGCGGCCCAGGCGGGGCAGGACGAGCACGGCGAGTTCGTCCCCTTCACCGCGCAGACCCGGATGAGCGGCATCGACATCGGCGGCAGGCGGATCCGCAAGGGCGCCGCTTCCGCCGTGCGCGAGTGGGTTCGCGGCAACGGCGGGGAGTTCCCCGGCGAGACCGAGCGCGTGGTCGACGAGATCGGTGCCCAAGGCGGCACGCCGCTGGTGGTCGCCGAGGACTCCGTGGTGCGCGGCGTGATCCGGCTCTCCGACGTCGTCAAGCCGGGCATGAAGGAGCGCTTCGGGGAACTGCGCTCGATGGGCATCAAGACGGTGATGATCACCGGCGACAACCCGCGCACCGCCAAGGCCATCGCCGTGGACGCGGGCGTCGACGACTTCCTTGCCGAAGCCAAGCCCGAGGACAAGATGGCGCTCATCAAGCGGGAGCAGGAGGGCGGGCGGCTGGTCGCGATGACCGGCGACGGCACCAACGACGCGCCCGCGCTCGCGCAGGCGGACGTCGGCGTCGCGATGAACACCGGCACGTCGGCCGCGAAGGAGGCCGGCAACATGGTCGACCTCGACAGCGACCCGACGAAGCTGATCGAGATCGTCGAGATCGGCAAGCAGCTGCTGATCACCCGCGGCGCGCTGACCACGTTCAGCGTCGCCAACGACCTGGCCAAGTACTTCGCGATCCTGCCCGCGATGTTCGCGGGCATCTACTCGCAGCTGGGCGGGCTGAACATCATGCACCTGGCCACGCCGAAGTCGGCGATCCTGTCCGCCGTCATCTTCAACGCGCTGATCATCGTCGTGCTCATCCCGCTGGCGCTGCGCGGCGTGCGGTACCGGCCGTCGTCGGCCTCGGCCCTGCTGCGCCGCAACCTGCTGGTCTACGGCCTCGGCGGGATCGTCAGCCCGTTCCTCGGGATCTGGCTGATCGACCTGCTGGTGCGCCTCATCCCCGGAATCGGGTGAACGAAGTGAACACTCTCGTCAAGCAGACCTGGGCGGGGCTGCGCGTCCTGCTCGTCATGACGGTCCTGCTCGGGATCCTCTACCCCCTCGCCGTGTGGGCCATCGCCCACGTCCCCGGCCTGGCGGCGAACGCCGAAGGCTCGGTCGTGACGCGGGACGGCCAGGCGGTGGGGTCGTCGCTCATCGGCGTCGACCCGGTGCCCGCCGACCCGGCGCACGACCCGTGGTTCCACACCCGGCCCTCGGCGGCCGGCCCCGGTGTGCCGTCCGGTGCGTCCAACAAGGGCCCGGACAACGAGGACCTCGTGAAGACGATCGCCGAGCGCAAGGACGCCATCGCGAAGCGCGAAGGCGTGCCACCCGGCCAGGTGCCGCCGGACGCCGTCACCGCGTCCGGTTCGGGCCTCGATCCGGCGATCAGCGTCGCCTACGCCGACCTCCAAGCACAGCGGGTCGCGCGGAACACGGGGCTGCCGCTCGACCGGGTGAAGCAACTGATCGAAGCGAACACCTCGGGCGCGGGCATCGGCGTCCCCGGGGTGACTGTGCTCCCGCTCAACTTGGCCGTACGCGCCGCGGCCGGAGGGGCACACTGACACCGTGACCACCGAAAACGTCAGGCCGCGCCGCGGGGAACTGAGGATCTACCTCGGCGCGGCTCCGGGCGTCGGCAAGACCTTCGCCATGCTCGGCGAGGCGCGGCGGCGCCTCGACCGCGGCACCGACGTCGTCGTCGGGCTGGTGGAGACGCACGGCCGCCGGAAGACGGCGGATCTTCTCGACGGCCTGGAGGTCGTCCCGCGACGGCACGCCGGGCACCGCGGCCGCGAATTCGCCGAGATGGACGTCGACGCCGTCCTGGCCCGCGCGCCGGAGGTCGCCGTCGTCGACGAGCTCGCGCACACCAACGTGCCGGGGTCACGCCACGCGAAGCGCTGGCAGGACGTCGAGGCACTCCTCGACGCCGGCATCGACGTGCTGTCCACGGTCAACGTGCAGCACCTGCAGAGCCTCAACGACGTCGTCGAGCGGATCACCGGCGTCACCCAGCAGGAGACCGTGCCCGACGAGGTCGTCCGCCGTGCCGGGCAGCTCGAGCTGGTCGACATCACCCCCGAAGCCCTGCGGCGGCGGCTCGCGCACGGCAACGTCTACCCGGCCGAGCGGATCGACGCCGCGCTCGGCAACTACTTCCGCCCCGGCAACCTCACCGCCCTCCGGGAACTGGCGCTGCTCTGGGTGGCCGACCAGGTCGACGTCGCGCTGCAGCGCTACCGGGCCGAACAGCGGATCACCGACACCTGGGAGGCGCGCGAACGCGTCGTCGTCTCCATCACCGGCGGGCCGGAGAGCGAGACGCTCATCCGCCGCGCCAGCCGGATCGCCACCCGGGCGGGCGCCGAACTGCAGGTCGTGCACATCCTGCGCGGCGACGGCCTGGCCGGGGCCGGGCCCTCCGCGATGGCCCGCTGCCGCACGCTGGCCGAAGAGGTCGGCGCGACGTTCCACACCGTCGTCGGCGACGACGTGCCGACCGCCCTGCTGGACTTCGCCCGCGGCGTCAACGCGACCCAGCTCGTGATCGGCACTTCGCGGCGCTCCCGCGTGGCCCGGCTGTTCGACGAGGGCATCGGCGCTTCGGTGGTCCACCAGTCGGGGCCGATCGACGTGCACATGGTCACCCACGCCGAGGCGGGCGGCCGCCTGCGCGCGCGGCTCGGGAGGAGCCCGCTGGGGCCCTCGCGGCTGGTCGCGGGCTGGGCGCTGGGCGTCACACTGCCGGTGCTGGTCACCGTCGTGGGCGTGGTCGTGCCGACCGGGCTCGACTTCGCCACCGACGTCATCTCCTACGTGCTGGCCACAGTGATCGTCGCCCTGGTCGGCGGGCTCGGCCCGGCACTGGCCGCGGCCGTGCTCGGCGCCGGGCTGCTCAACTTCTTCTTCACGCCGCCGCTGTACACGCTCAACGTGCACACGCCGCAGAACCTCGTGACGCTGATCGCGATGGTCGTGGTCGCGGTGCTCGTCGCGCTGGTCGTCGACCAGGCCGCGCGCCGGGCCACGCAGGCCGCGCGGGCGCGGACCGAGGCGGCGCTGCTCGCCTCCTACGCCAAGATCGTGCTGACGCACGCGAACCCGATCGAGCGGCTGCTGGCGAAGGTCCGCGAGAACTTCGGCCTGACGTCGGTGACCCTGCTGGAGAAGCAGGACGGCGAGTGGCATCGCGTCGCCGTCGCCGGGGAGCACCCGTGCGCCGACCCGGACGAGGCCGACGTGGATGTCGCCGTCACCGCCGACGTGCACCTGACCCTGCGCGGGCGGGCGCTGCCGGCGACCGACCGGCGGGTCCTGGAAGCGGTGGCCGGGCAGGCGCTCCTGGCCCTGCGCCAGCAGCGGGCGGCCGCCGCCGCGGCCCGCGCCGAGCGGAAGGCCGAGGCGACGGAACTGCGCACGACGTTGCTGTCCGCCGTCGGGCACGACCTGCGCACGCCGCTGACGTCGATCAAGGCGTCGATCGGCAGCCTGCGTGCCGCCGACCTCGCTCTGTCCGAAGAGGACACCGCGGAGCTGATGGAGGCGATCGAGCTGTCCGCCGACCGGCTCGCCGGGCTGATCGACAACCTGCTCGATTCGTCGCGGCTGGCCACCGGCGCGGTGCGGCCGCACCTGCGTCCGGTCGGCTACGACGAGGTGGTCGCGCACGCGTTGTCCACTGTGGACGACTCCGATGGGGTGGTGGTCGCGGTCGACGACCAGCTCCCGTCGGTGCTCGCCGACCCCGGCCTGCTGGAGCGGGTGGTGGCGAACGTGCTGGACAACGCCCTGCGCCATGGCGGCAAGCCGGTGTCCGCGCGGGCTTCGGCGCACTCGGGTCAGGTGGAGCTGCGGATCGTCGACCACGGCAAGGGCCTGCGCAAGGGGGCGGCGGACTCGGCGTTCGCGCCGTTCCAGCGGCTCGGCGGCGACCGGGACACGACGCCGGGCGTCGGGCTCGGGCTGTCGGTGGCGAAAGGGTTCACCGAGGCGATGGGCGGCACGATCCGCGCCGAGGACACCCCGGGCGGTGGGCTCACCATCGTGGTTTCCCTGCCCGCGCACAGCGTCACGTTCGAAGAAGCCGAGGAGGGGGTGCGATGACCGACACGGGAGCCACCGTGCTGGTGGTGGACGACGAGCCGCAGATCGTGCGGGCACTGCGGATCAACCTGAACGCCCGCGGCTACAAGGTGATCACCGCGCACGACGGCACGGCCGCGCTCAAGGCGGTCGCCGAGACCAAGCCCGACGTCGTCGTGCTCGACCTCGGGCTGCCCGACCTGGACGGCACCGAGGTGATCGCCGGCCTGCGCGGCTGGACGACGGTCCCGATCATCGTGCTGTCGGCCCGCGGCGACTCGGCCGACAAGGTCGAGGCCCTCGACGCGGGCGCCGACGACTACGTCACCAAGCCGTTCGGGATGGACGAGCTGCTGGCCCGCCTCCGGGCGGCGGTCCGCCGCTCGGCGGTGGCCGGCGCCGACGGCGCGGACGCGGTGGTGGAAACGGCGTCGTTCACCGTCGACCTGGTGGCGAAGAAGGTCCTGCGCGACGGCGGGGAGGTGCACCTGACCAAGACCGAGTGGGGCGTGCTGGAACTGCTGGTCCGCAACCGCGGGCGGCTGGTCGCGCAGAAGCAGCTGCTGCACGAGGTGTGGGGCCCGTCGTACGAGACGGAGTCCCACTACCTGCGGGTGTACCTGGCCCAGCTGCGGCGCAAGCTGGAGCGGGAGCCCTCCCGGCCCCGGCACCTGCTCACCGAGCCGGGCATGGGCTACCGCTTCGAGGCTTAGCAGCAGAAGGCTCTTGTGTGACACCACCTTCACTGCCCTGGGCCGAAGGCAGGTCTGGCGTCATGACACGACCGCGGGCTTGGCGGCTCCCGCTGTTGACCGCTTGCCAGCGCCCCAATGGGGCATTGGGTCAGGCCGGGCAGTCAGCTGCGGCAGCGAGCTGTCAAGCTGCCCGATTGGCCCGATTGGCCCGGTTTCAGGTGCTCGCCCACGGCCGTGAATGTCGCATTGAGGGACATA